>CAZJFE010000007.1:0-34339 GCA_964545345.1 uncultured Candidatus Saccharibacteria bacterium
TCAAGCCGGCTAACGCGAAAGTTTCCGGCGCGCGTCATCGCCCCGCCCAGCTATTCAGTTTTTCTAAAGGGGGGATGGTGGAGTTGAAGAGATTTTTTTGATGTGCGCAGCGCAGGATTACCACGCGAGCTTGACTTTTAGGGACGAATCATGCTATAATTCCCTTGTTCTTAAACAACTTAATTAACCCAACTTAAGGAGGTAGTCATGAGCGGGAAAAAGCAATCCGAAGAAGATTGCGAAAAGAGCGGTGATCTGACCAAGGTTTGCAAGGCGGCCAAAGAAGAAGTAGACAAACTTGAAGAGCTGGAAGGCCAGCTCGCAGAAGCGAAGCAGGCGCACAAGAATGATTTGGAAGTGCTTCGTTCCGAAGTCGGCGAAAAGATCACTGGACTTCAGCAGTTCTGTGACCGGATTGACAAAGCAATCGCCAAGGTCGGTGAGGTCAAGCTGGTCCGTCGTTCTTCCGCTTTCCCCATCTGGAAAACTCTGAAACTGGGAACTCATCCCAGCGCGGAAGCTCTCCGTAAGGCCATTGTGGCCAAGAAGAACAAGATCTCCGACTGGGGCAACGACATCTTGAAAAGGATTTCGGTTAGCCCCAAGGAGACCGAGATTGATCTGGTCAAGCTCACGGTTGCCCAGCTGGGATTGACCAGCGGCGGCACCCGAGAGCAGATTTACGCCAAAGCCAAAGAGCCTGGTTTGGAGACTTGCCCTGCCGAAGTCGGCCCCCAGCTCCGCCTCCAATACCAGGATCAGCCCTACGGGGAATGGATTCTGGTTGGAATGGAGCCGATAGCTGGCTCGGACGGCCTCCCGCGCGTGTTCGGCGTGGGGCTTAGCAGCGGTGTGCGCTGGCTCAACGCGTACGACGGTTACGCTGACGACTTCTGGTTTCCCGAGGACGTCTGGGTGTTCGGTCGTCGCAAGTAGCTCTTAGTACTTAGATCCTTTGACCTAGCCCTTTGATCCTTTGTCCCCGCGCTTTCGAGCGCGGGGGTTTTTGTTTTTTATTGTCTTCCCAAAGCGAGCCAGCTCTTTTGGGGTGGCGGTTCTTTCTAAAGCGAAGTCGGATAGTTTATCCGGAACATCCCGGAGGCGGTTTGTAGTTCGTTAGTATTCGAACGACAAACCGCTGAGGGCGAAGAAAATCCGCTGCATAAGCGGATTATTCTGCTTCCGGGAAACTGTCTGGCTGAGCAGTTGACTTTTGGCTTTGCCCTGCATTATAGTGTAATCAGTACACTAACAAGGGATTAAGTTTCCCGAGGAGACCAGGTGAGAATTAGAACCTTCAGCATCCTTGCTGGCAGTGAAGCTTGCAATGCTCGTTGTCCCTTCTGTATTTCCAAAATGACTCCGCCGAACGGCGTTGAATTGAAAGAGCCGGAAGTGAACTGGCGAAATTTTGATGTGGCCTGCAAGTTGGCTCAGCGTAGCGGTGTTACCACTGCGATGTTTACCGGCAAAGGCGAACCGACACTTTTCCCCGATCAGATCACGACGTTCCTGGAAAAAATGCAGAGGTATGAATTCCCGCTGATTGAAATCCAGACCAATGGCATTCTCCTGGCGGAGAAACCGGAGAAGTATGATCAGTATCTCCGCCGTTGGCATGAGCTGGGAATGACCACGGTTGCTATCTCGATTGTTCATTATGATCCGGAAAAGAACCGTAAAATTTACCTGCCTTATCGCGAAAAATACATTGATCTGGAGAAGCTGATTGCTAATCTCCACGCTATCGGATTTTCCGTGCGGCTGACCTGCATCGCCGCCCACGGTTTTATTGATTCCGTGGAGGAGTTGGAGAAGTTGGCCGATTTCGCCAAACGCAATAAGGTTGAACAGCTTACGTTGACTCCGGTCAGCAAGCCGGAAACCAGCGAGAGTCAGGAAGCATGGAGCTGGACGAACGCCCATCATCTGAGGCCTGACCGGTTGTCCGCTATCAAGGACTATCTGACAAAAGAGGGAAGTGTGATTTTGCGACTGGCTCACGGGGCGATTGTTTACGATCTCCACGGCCAGAATCTTTGCCTAAGTAATTGCCTGAGTGTTAATCCGGACAGCGAAGAGATGCGCAATATCATTTTCTTCCCGGACGGCCATCTGCGTTATTATTGGCAATATCCCGGCGCGATTATCCTCTAACCTCAACCGAAAGGAAAATCTCTTGGAGATAATTTACGCTCGTCAGCCATTACCTGTTAGCTATAAGAAATCTATCTTCCTGGCCGGTCCTACGCCTCGTTCTATCGGAGTGCAATCTTGGAGACCTGAGGCAATAAGATTACTGGAGGCGGCCGGCTACGATGGAGTGGTATTTAATCCGGAAGATGAAAAGTACGATTCGCTGAACAGTTTTGAGAAGGATGAGCAGATTAATTGGGAGCATAAATGTCTGGATCGGGCCGATTGCATTCTTTTTTGGATTCCGCGTGATCTGGCCACTATGCCGGCTTTGACCACAAACGTGGAATTCGGTCTGTATGTAAATTCCGGACGGGTGGTACTGGGGGCTCCGCCGGAAGCGCCGAAGAACTACTATCTGCAATTCGTCGGCCGAAAGGAAAAGATTCCCCAGGCGGATACTCTAGTAGGCGCGTTGTATTTAGCGCTGAAGATGATCGGAGAAGGCGCGTATCGAGAAGCAGGCGAGTGTGAAGTGCCGCTGAACATATGGCGAACGCCTTATTTCCAGTCCTGGTATGGGAAGCTAAAGAGCGCCGGTCACCGATTGGATGGCGCGAAAGTGCAATGGGTGTGCCGGGCCGGCAAAGAGAAGGGCTTTCTTTATGCCTATGCCTTGCATATGAATATCTGGGTAGATGGCGAGAATCGCAACAAAACCAATGAAGTGGTCGTGGCTCGGCCGGATATCAGTTCTGTTCTGCTCTATCGGCGCGCGGACGATTATCTGGATTCCCGGTTGGTGTTGGTGAGGGAGTTCCGCAGTCCGGCTTGTAACGATGGAGGATTTGTCTGGGAATTGCCCGGTGGCTCTTCCAAGGATCAGATTGACTGGCTGACTACGGCCGTCAATGAGGTGCATGAAGAGACGGGTCTGAAGCTGGATCGGCAACGCTTTGAAAAGGTTGAGACGCGGCAGTTGATCGGACCGTTTTCTTCCCATAGAGCCAATTTGTTCGCAGTTGAGCTCACGGAAGCAGAAATGGCTGATATGGATGCCCGCCGTGGGATTGTTTACGGCGATAAGACAGAATATGGCGGAGAGATGACTTATGTTGAGGTCTGGCGTCTCCGTGATGTGCTCAGCGGTTCACTAGTTGATTGGAGTCAGGTAGGAATGATTTTGTCGGTACTCGCCCCCTAAGGAGGGGGCCTTTTTACTTGCATTTATTTCGGCTATTTGCTATAGTGTATGCGGTACACTAACATACTAGAAAGCGAGGCGTTATGAGAAAAGCGTTGATTGTCGTGGATGTGCAGAATGATTTTTGCCCCGGTGGGGCGTTGGCTGTGAAAGACGGCGATCAGGTGGTCGCGCCTTTGAATAAGATGATTGAGCATGCTGATCGGAACGGATGGCTGATTATCCTTTCACGCGATTGGCATCCGGGAAAAACCAGTCACTTTGATAAGTGGCCCGTTCATTGCGTGCGTGATACTCCCGGAGCCGAGTTTCATAAGGATTTAAAGCATGTTCCCGGTTCAGTGGTGATTTCTAAAGGAACGAATGACGGCGAAGATGCCTACTCCGCCTTTGAAGGCAGGAGCGAGTACGGAAACACGTTGGAGCAGATTCTGGAAATGAATAATGTAACCAGGGTGTTCGTCGGTGGCCTAGCAACCGATTATTGCGTCAAGGAAACCGTGCTGGATGCCCTTTGCGTGAAAGGCGTCGCAGCTGTATACGTTCTTGTGGATGCTTGTCGGGCAGTCAATTTGAAGCCCGATGACGAAGAAAATGCCCTTGGTGAAATGATGATTTATTGTGCCGAAGAATGGACTACCGAGGAGGTGATCAATGAAATGGATAATTAATTCCCTGCTGGATACGGATTTCTACAAATTCACGATGGGTCAACTGGTCTTCTTGAAGCACAAAGACGTTCCCGTGAAATATGCTTTCAAGAATCGCACCAAGGGAGTGCGGCTGGGATTGGTGGTTAACGAAAAAGATTTGCGGGCGGAACTGGATCACGTTCGGGCGTTGAGTTTCAAAAATAGCGAACTGCGTTATTTGCGGGGAGCGATTGACGATCACAACGAACGAATGTTTTGCGAAGAGTATCTTCAGTTCCTAGCCGATCTACGCTTGCCGCCCTACAAACTTTCCATGGACGCGAATGAATTCGTTCTGGAGTTTGAAGGAAAGTGGAGTGAGGCGATTTATTGGGAGACTTTCGCGCTCTCTATCGTCAACGAACTTTACTACCGGAAGCAGATGTCGGAACTTTCCGAGTTTGAAAAGGAAGTGGTGGAAGCTGAAGGACGTTTGCGTTTGGCTAAGAAAATCAAAGCTTTGCGCGAGCGTCCGGCGATCAAGTTTACTGATTTCGGAACCCGTCGGCGTTTCAGTCGGGAGTGGCAGGATTACGTGGTGAAGATGATGTCTAAAGAATTTCCTCCGTTGGACTTCCGCGGCACTTCCAATGTTTTGCTGGCGATGAAGTATGATCTGATGCCGATGGGCACTTCCGCTCACGAGATGTTCATGGTGATGGCGGGCATCTGCCACGGTAGTGATCATATGATCCGCGCTTCGCATAATTACGTTTTGGAAGAGTGGTGGGATTTGTACCGCAGAGATCTTTCCATCGCGCTCACCGATACCTACGGCACAGATTTTTTCTTCGCCGATTTTAGGAAAGATCAGGCGCAGAAGTGGAAGGGCTTCCGTCATGATTCCGGAGATCCGATCGCGTTTGGCGAGAAGGTGTTGGCGTTCTATAAACGCCATGGCATTCCCGCTGATGACAAGATGATCGTCTTCAGCGATGGTCTGGACGTGTGGACGATGATCAAGATCTACGATTATTTTAATGGGAAGATTAAAGTGTCTTTCGGTTGGGGTACCAACCTAACCAACGATCTCGGCTTCCCCGCGCTTTCGCTAGTGGTTAAGCCGGTGTGGGCCAATGGCCACGGACTGGTAAAGCTCAGCGACAATATTGCCAAAGCGATCGGCCTACCCGAAGACATTGAAAGTTACAAAAGAATTTTCAGTTACGGTTCTAGTTTTTCGGAAGAGTGTGTGTACTAGCCCCCTAATTCCACATAAATCTCTGCAGCGATGCGGAGATTTTTATTTCTCACCAGGAATGACGACGTAGGCGTATACCCTACGCCAAGGAGGAATGACACCGTGAGAAATATAAAATATACAGCATCCCTCCGGGTTGTGGTTAAAATTCTTTATTTCATCGTCGGCGAAGATTGGATGTAGAATATACATCTCAATCTTCGCCCTCCTTGAACTAAAAGAATTTTACCTCACAACGCTGCGAGAGCTTATGTGGAAATAGGGGGCAGTCCCGCGTGATAAACGCGGGTTTTTATTTTTTAATCGGGGCAAAAAGAAAGGGCGACCAGGTGGGTCGCCCTAAATAGGGAGAAATGAAAGAGCTGTGTACAAACGATCGTCTGTACGTTATCCGCTCAGCGAGCGGATCGATATTGATTTTTGGGAGAGCTAATAATTAATTTACAGGATTGGCAGGGGCGCGCAAGTAAAGTTATCCCCACCCCGTCACATAAGCCACTACTGCTCTGTCCGGCCGTTTATCTAATAATCGAACATCGGTGTTCGCATAAGTAAAATTAGCCGACAGAAAACGAGCTATTACTAGACAGAGACTGGGAAACGGAAGTAGCGGTTATGTGCGGGGCCCAGATCAAACTTTGTTGTTCATTTTCAGGGAATTTTCCAATCGCTCCTCCTGCCCGTCGTAGTATTGCCAAGACTCTATTTCCTTTACTAGGAAGGACAGAAGTGACCCCGGACCATGGCGATTACGGCCGCCGCCATCTTGCGGAACGCCGATGACTTCGTCTTCTGTTAATTCAAAAATCTCGCAGGTTGAACGCTCCGGGTATTTTTTCATTACGCTAACGAAGTCCGGCGATGCCAGGGTTAGCGCCTGGACCGCCTCTTCTTTGGTGTAATGGAATACCCAGCATTCTCGTTCCTTCACCAGTTGTATTCTTGGGTAGCCGGTTCTAAGGACGGGGTAGCGGACGTGAAATACGAATCTTTTCAATTGCGGATTTTTTTCTGATTCCGGAGTCTTCGCCGCGGATTCCACATTCTTCTCCATTAGACAGGTCAAGCCAACCTCCTCAAAGTGCCGAGGAATATATTAACAATTTTTTCATCAAGTTACAACCCGAGATTGGAATTCGCCCGGAGCGGATATTTTTTCTTTCGGAGTTGGGCGAGGTAGACCGCTGAGGCGATCATCGCGGCGTTGTCGGTGTTGTATTCAAACGGCGGGACGAAAAATTCCATTCTTTCTTTTTTCGCTGCGTCCGCCAACGCGCCCCGCAAGGTTTTGTTGGCCGCCACTCCGCCGGAAAGCAAAATTGATTGCGCCCCGAACTCGCGGGCGGCGCGGATAGTTTTACCAACCAATACATCAATCACCGATTGCTGGAATGAGGCGCACAAGTCTTCCCTGGAAACTTTTGGATTGTCCCGGTGAAAATATAAAACGGAAGTTTTCAAACCGGAGAAACTGAATTCGTAATTTTTATCTTTTAACATCGGTCGTGGAAATTCCACCGCCTTCGGGTTTCCACGCTTGGCCAATTTTTCTACTTCCGGACCGCCCGGGTAGGGGAGTTCCAGCAGGCGGGCAACTTTATCAAAAGCTTCGCCGGCGGCATCATCGCGAGTCTCGCCAAGTTTTTTCCATTTCGCCAGCGAATTCATTTTCAATAAAATTGTGTGTCCGCCGCTGACCACCAAACCGATTGCCGGAAAGCCGGGGAATTTTTTTCCGGTAAGCCAATTGGAGTAGAGGTGCGCTTCCATGTGATTTCCGCCGAGTAAAGTTTTTCCGGTTTCCTCCGAAAGTTTTTTCGCGAATTCAATTCCCGCCCAGAGCGCCGGTTCTAGTCCGGGGCCAACAGTTACGCCGATCAGATCAAATTTTGGTTTTTGTTTTTTTAGTTCATTCCAAAGTTTTGGAAGATTTTTAATATGTTCACGTTTAGCGAGATTCGGTACTACTCCGCCGAAGGGGCGGTGAATGGCGATTTGCGAAGAGACGATATTTTTTAAAACTTTAAAGCGCGGATTTTTCAATCCGCCTTTTGCCTCAACGATAGCGAGGCCGGTTTCATCGCAGGACGTTTCAATGGCCAGAATCCTCATTGTTGATACACTAAACCATTTTTGGCTTAAAAGAAAAGCCCCGCTAGATGCGGGGCTGGTTGCTAGACAGAGACTGACCGGGTAAAAATCTTAACTTCGTCTTCGTCCCGTCTGAGTTTTCCGGAGAAAATATTCAGGTACAGGCCACCCCTCCTTATAATTCTTCGGTCGCTACCCCGATAGTCGCCCCAAGAATCATAGTAGCTAGATGAACCGGTAGATTTGGAAGATCGGATGCCTAGTTTCGGGAATCCATATTCACTTCCGAATTTTCCTTGGGAAGCAAGGCAAACGATGAATTCATCTTTTCCCGGTTCTACATCCTCAATCTCACGCTGTCGGCAAAACATTCTCCAAAGCAGCTCTTCTTCCAAAGTGGAACTGGTCGGGAAGCAGAGATCTTTGTTTTTCTGGATTTCCGGATTTAACTCCACTGGGTCCCAAGATGTTCTTAGCCAGATAGCATAACTTCTTTTGCTGGCGTCTCGGCAGGATCGGATTGACGACTTCTCTAATTCTATGACCGTTGTTATTTTCCTCTGCGGTCGGATGTTTTCTATGACTAGTGCGCTGGTAAGGCCGTTCGCAACGATCACCAAGGCAGAATCCTGAACCTTTTCAGGAATCACCAGGTCCGAGAAATCAAACTTCATTCGGTAGACCTCAAGGTAAAAATCCTGCCAGGCCTTCTTCCAAGCATCCGGGCTATCCGGCATTCCTTTGACCGCTATTTTATTGGCTGCTGTATTCTTGGTTGAAGGAAGAGAGGCCGTTTCGGAGATTGGGAGACCATCCTGGTCGATCACTATGCCGCTTTTCCTGATATATTCCAGAATTTCCTTATCGTCCTTGAAAACCAGCATGCCAATGTCGTCCTCTTTCAGCTTAGCGATTCTTTCGCGATCTTTTTCGGAGACCGTTCCCATTTTATTTATGCCTTCCTTTATTTCTTGCCAAACCTTGCAGCAAGAGTTTCCAGTCGTCCGGAAGGAGTTCAGCGGAAGAGCACTCATCAACCGCGATCTTGGCCATTGCTAGCGACTGCTTCCAGTCGGTAACTTGCGGGCGATAGTCGTTACAGGCCCAGATCACGTCTTGTGGACTGATTGAGTGGCGGCCGTATTCATTGGCATGTTTCCAGGCGCGCCGCACGATTTCCACTACGTCGGCTCCGCTATAACCTTTACAGAGTTTGGCGTATGGTTTCCAATCGGTAATACTCGCTTGAATGTCGGGGAACTGTTTTACGGCGGCTTTGAAAATTAACGCTAGCTGACTAATGTCCGGCGGCAGGAAGGGGATTCGCAAATCACATCTTCCCGGCCGCTTCATCGCGGGATCAATCAAGTCGGGTCGGTTGGTCGCCAGAATCCAAAGCACTTTTCCTCTGAGCGAAGTATCCGACATAACCTCCAGCATTTTCTTGAACAGGTTACGGCTGACTCCAGAGTCTCCGTCAAATCCGCCGCGTTGCCCCTGGTTCTGGTCAAATTCATCAATGAAGACTACCACCGGGGCCAGATCTCTCAGCGCGCTTAGGAATTGCGACATCCGGCGCTCCGATTCTCCAACCCACATATTCTTGATGTCCAACGGTTTTACGAAGTTCAGTCCGGCTTCTTTTGCCAGCGCTTCTGCCATCACCGTTTTACCGGTTCCGGGCGGTCCCATAAAGAGAACACCCTGCGGTACGAGCGTGGACTGACCCTCTTTCATGAATCTGGCGATCTTCTTCAGCTTTGCGATCGGTTTTTCCAATCCGCCGATGCAATCAAAGCCGTTCCGGGTCTCCATGATTTCCAGGACTTCCCGGTATTCATCTTTGAAGACCTTTTGTTTGACCGAGAAAATTTTCGCCAACAGATGTTCCAGGTCACAATCCTTCTCCACCGACGCGGCAATCTTTCCGATTTCCTTTAAGGAAAGTCCGGCGGCGGCCTTCGCGGCCGGCGCCGCCAGATCGGGAGCCAATTTCTGATCTCTCAAAAACTGTTCTCGTTCTTCGGGCCGCGGCTTTGGAATGCGCAGCTGCATTACTTCAAACGATCGGTCCAAAAGTTTCTTTTCCAACTCTTGGGCGCTGCGGCAAGCTAGGACTACCAGATGACCCCTGGACCGGATATCCCGGTTACGAGACCACTTGGTCAACGCCGTTACCAGCGCTCTTTCCATCAGCTGGCTATTCGCGAAGAGTCCGGCAGGAACTACTGTGTCCGCGTCGTTGATCACAATCAGCGTGTTCGCCACGTCTTCGGATTCGTCCATCAGTAATTTATCAAAGCAGGTGAACGCTTCCAAAGGATTCACGGGCAAACGCGCATCGTTAAAAGTTCCTTTGGCCTGCTTCAGCTTCATAATCAGATCAGCGTTTGCGTCTTTTTTGGTTTTTTCAGTTTCCGGAGCCGCGAGACCCATTTGCTTGAGAATTTTTTTCGGATCACCACGGTCAATCCGCGTTCCGGTAAAAAGATCGTAAGAAACCGCCTGCGGGAACTTACGGCCAGTCAGCTTCATCAGGAATTCATTGAAATCATTAAATTTCTGTTTACCTACGTTGATTTGGTCGTAGATATTTCCGCTGACGATCAGCGTGTGGATTTCCCGTTTCTTGATAGCGTCAATAATTCTTTGAATCGCCGTGGCCATTACCTGCCCTCGCGTTTCTTCGGGTTACGGTTTCTCCCGCCGCCTCCCTGTTGAGGCAGCTTCGGATCATCATGACGATGCTCTACTTCTACCGCGTATCCTTTTTTCTTCAGTCGGGCGATCAGCTCATCCAGGATCTGATGTTCTTCGTCATGCGTGGGGACTCCGTCAAAATGGACGACGAATTTTCCGTTCAACTGATCAAATAGAACCTCAATTTTTTTCATGGTGGTTCCTTACTCCTTTGATCCGAGGATTAGTAAGCTCGTTTCATCAACTTTTTGGACGTCCACTTCAAAACCCATCTCGCCCAGCGTTGCTAGCAAGTCGGCCTTTTGTTTCTCAATCTTTTTCTTTTTTTCCGCAGCCGAATTTCTCTTTTTCTGCTTCTTGCGCTGGCCATCTTTAAGTTCAACGGTAGAAAATGTGCAAGGCACAACCGCCTCCTTATTTTCTAAGAACCGAGGAAATGATACGATAATTTTTCGTGAAAAGCAACGACTGGATCCTATTTTTCGGATTCCCCAATTAGCTCCCAGTCATAATATGGCGCGTCGGGAAGTTGGCTTGGATTGAAAACTTCTTTCATGGTGAAAGTCCGGCCAAAATTCCTCATTGCGTATTCATCGTCCAGTAGGCTTGTTCTGGTATCCCAACCCGGCCCCGGGCCCTTTTCTGGGGTAGAGTGAGAAAAAAATTGACGGATGGTGTAGCCACTTTCCACCCGACGATATTTTTTGCCGTCTATAATTCTTATTTCTTCTTCCGGATTTTCCGGTTTCGCAGAAGAACTTGGTTCCTTTTCCATTGTGATCCCACGGGGAATCGAACCCCGATTTCGTCCGTGAAAGGGACGCGTCCGAGCCATTAGACGATGGGACCAGATAATGAGCTAAATCCGTACTATTATACTACAACATCCGCGCCGAAACAATAACTGCTATAATATCTCTATGAATATACTTACGCTTATTCCATTGCTATCTGATTGGGCTTTGTTGGCGGTCCGCATAGTAATAGCGGTGATTTTTCTGGCTCACGGTTGGCCAAAGTTGAAAAATCTTAAACAAAACGCGATTAATTTCGGGATGATGGGTTTCCGGCCCGGCGCTTTTTGGGGAACGATTGTCGCTTTTGTGGAAGTTTTCGGCGCCTTGGCGATTTTGGCAGGCTTTCAGATTCAGGTAGTGGGTGTTTTGCTGGCGATTGATATGCTGGTCGCGTCCATTTGGAAAAAGAGGCAGGGGATGGGATTGGTGAATGGCTATGAGTTGGATTTGATGATCTTAACCGCCTGCTTGGCGGTAGCGACCCTCGGAGCGGGAATTTATAGCTTAGCCAACTTTTTTTAGATTTTTTCTGCCCAAAACGAGCCAGCTCTTTTCGTAGCAACCAGAAGCGTAGGTTAGTCATAAAACAATGTATGTAGGGAATATTTTTGGTTATTAAATTAGCCGGGCGGAAAACCCTAGCAAGGGGAAACGGGACCCGGACTAATTTATCCCAAAAATAGACCGGAATGAACTTGCCCGCCTAAGGCGGGTGAAGTTTTATCTAACCGGAGCGGGTTGCGAGAAAAGTAGCTGGCGAGTCGTTGACACGGAGGCGGCTTTGTGCTATTTTCTTTTCAGCAACTAAACAACTCAATTAACTAAAAAAGAGGAGGCCCAATGGCTGACAAGGATCTGACCGGCACGGACATTGATGCGCCCTGCTGTGAGGAAGTTCTAATCGATGGTGGTTTCAACCAGAAGCCCAAAACCGAACCCCCGACTTATGGGCCAACGTCGGCGAGCGAAGAATTCATTTTTGAAGAAGATCCTAATGTGTCCCCGGAAGAAGAAAGTCATGAAATGATTTTTGATGATGAAGATCTCTCGGTCACTACTCCTGATTTAGATGAAATTTCGACTCTCCCGCTACTTTCCGGACCGGTCCACGACGTAATCGCCGCGGACGATCCGATTACCGACGATCTTCCTGTTGGTATGGGGGAGCCCACCGAGACCAAGAAGATTGCAGCGCTGGAAAATGAGTGCGAGGTGCATGTCCAGGAGAAGAGCGCTCTTGAGAGGGAGATTGTGGAACTCCAAGATAGCTCCGAGGTGAATGCCGCCGAAAAGATCCGCGCCCTAGAGAACGAGTGCGAGCAGTACGCCAAAGACAATTCCGCTCTGCGTCGTGAGATTGAAGAGCTTGCGCTCCAGGAGGGCGTCACGAGGAGAGCGGCCGCCGACGTGGCTGTTGAGTCAGGGAAGCGCGATCAGAAACTCGCCGAGTTGGAAAAAGTTCTTGACCAGCGCGAGAAGGAGCTCGGACTGCGCGAGGCAACCAAAGCAGAGAAGGTTGCGATCCAGGCCGCCGACATGAAGCACCGAATGCTCAACGCTTTCAAGATTGCGAAGGAGCTTTGGCAGACAAAGATTTCTGAAGAGCTTGAGAAGTCCCATACCGGCCAGAGCAGATACGTCACAGTTTATTTCAGCGGCACCCGAGGGAGTGCTTGGTCGTCGGATCCATTGAAGCCAAATCCCCCAGAAATTCCGTCATATGCGAGTAGCGAGGAATATAAAATCTTCCATTCTTTGTTTCTTAAGATTTACGAAGAGCTGAAATCCGCTGAGGAAACGGAGAAGCCGAAGCTGACGGAGGAGCAAATCGTAAGCAAGCTGGAAGAAGCTCGTAGGATTGCACGGAAGGCAGGATACGCTGATTATGGAGACGTTATTCCGAGAGATATTGCCAGCGCCGCCATAGTGCCGCTAATCCTTTAGTAGAGTCGCAAGCCCCCGATTAGTTCGGGGGCTTTTTTAATTCCCAAAAAATCTTTAAGATAAGCGATATGGCCGAACTAGATAAAGCTTACGATCCGAAAGCCACCGAAGACCGCATCTATAAAATGTGGGATGACGGCGGATTTTTCAAACCAGTCGTCAGTCGTAAGTCGTTAGTCGGCAAAGCGAAGCGCTTTGTTATCCATCTTCCCCCGCCGAACGTGACGGGTTCTTTGCATATGGGCCACGCGCTCAACGCCACAATTTCCGATATTTTAATTCGTTATCATCGGATGAATGGTGACGAAACGGTCTGGTTCCCCGGCACTGATCACGCCGGTATTGCCACCCAAAGCGTGGTTGATAAGCAATTGAAAAAAGAGGGGATCAGCCGTTGGGAGTTGGGTCGGGAAAAATTTGTTGAAAAAGTTTGGGAGTGGCGTGAAAAGTACGGCAACATCATCATCGGCCAATTAAAAAAGATTGGCGCTTCCGCCGATTGGTCGCGTGTTCGTTTTACGATGGACCCGGAATACGCCGAATGGGTAAAGAAAGTTTTTATTCATTATCACGAAAAGGGTTGGATCTATCGCGGCAAACGGGTGGTTAGCTGGTGCACGGCCTGCCAAACTTCGCTTTCCGATTTGGAAATTGAATATAAAGAAGAAAAAACTAAGCTCTGGAATATTAAATATCCACTGACTAACGACGGACGACCAACGACTAACGACGAACCAGAATACATAACAGTCGCCACGACTCGGCCGGAAACAATGCTTGGTGATACTGCTGTGGCAGTCAATCCCAAAGATGACCGCTATAAAAATTTAGTCGGCAAAAAAGTTTTATTACCGATTCAAAATCGGGAAATACCTATTATCGCTGACGCAAAGATTGATCTGACTTTCGGAACCGGCGCGGTGAAGGTAACTCCGGCCCACGATTTGTTGGATGCCGAAATCGGTGAGCGGCATAAATTGCCGTTTATTCAGGTTATCAACGAGCGTGGCAAGATGACTGCCGAAGCCGGAAAAGAATTTGAAGGATTAAAAATTGCAGAAGCCAGAGAAAAAGTGGTGGCGGAATTAGAAAAGCTCGGATTAATAGTGAAAACCGAGGACTATGATCATAATTTGGCGATCTGCTCCCGGAGCGCCACGCCGATTGAGCCGTTGCTAAGTGATCAATGGTTTTTAAAAATGGAAAAGTTGGCCGCGACGGCTTTGAAGGCAGTGACATCAGAAAAAACCAGAATTATTCCGGAAAACTTTTCTCGACCCTATGTTTCCTGGTTAGAAAACATCCGCGATTGGTGTATTTCCCGCCAGATCTGGTGGGGGCACCAGCTCCCAGTTTATTTCTGCAAAACCGATCCCACGAAATTTATTGTTGCCACGGAGAAGCCGGCGAAATGCCCCGAGTGCAAAAATTGCGAAATGGAGCAGTCGCAAGATGTTTTAGACACTTGGTTTTCTTCCGCTCTCTGGCCATTCGCCGGACTTTCCGAAGAAGATCAAAAGAAATTTTATCCTTCCAGCGTTTTGATCACTGCTCGCGACATCATTAATCTTTGGGTAGGCCGGATGATTTTTTCCGGTGTTGAGTTTATGGGCGAGACGCCCTTCCCGGATGTTTTGATTCACGCCACCGTCCTTACTAAAGACGGGAAGCGGATGTCTAAAAGTTTGGGGACGGGTATTGACCCGATGGATTTAATTGAAAAATACGGCGCCGACGCGACTCGCTTCGGAATTATTTGGCAGGCGATGGGTACGCAGGATATTCACTGGGACGAGGCGGCGGTACAGGCCGGAAAAAAGTTTGCCAACAAACTTTGGAATATCGCCCGGTTTGTTCAGGGGCGGATGGGAGCGACTAGCGATTTGCGACTAGCGACTAGCGACGCACCGGAAGATCAGGAAATTTTAGCGAAGCTTGAAACTCTGAAGAAAGAAGTTGAGCAGGGGATTGCGGCTTATGATTTCGGCCAAACTCTTCATAAAATTTATGATTTTGTCTGGCATGAGTTGGCGGACAAATATATAGAAGCGACTAAAAGCCGGACCGATGAAAATGTTAAAATTGTCTTAGGCGGGATTCTGATGGACGTTTTGCGAATTCTCCATCCTTTCATGCCGTTTATTACCGAAGAATTGCATCAGCGGTTGTCAGGAGAAGGAGCTTTGATTGCGAAATCCTGGTCCGGCCAGTAGTTATGCTGACTACCATAATACTTATTGCTCTCGGTTCCATTCCCGGCTTGGCCTGGCTGGCTTTTTATTTAAAAGAAGACGCGCGGCATCCCGAACCGAAAAAACTAATTTTGTATACCTTTCTTGCCGGCGCGCTAGTTACGGTTTTTGTTTTGCAATTTCAAATCGTTGTTAACGATTGGGTGGTCAGTAAGGGTTACGCCACTTATAGCCTTTTGTCATTTATGTCTCTGGGCGTGATTGAAGAAATATTTAAATTCGTCGCGGTTTATCTAGCGGTCGGCCGCCGCCGAGAGTTTGATGAACCGATTGATGCGATGGTTTACATGATCGTCGCCGCGTTGGGATTCGCCACCGTGGAGAATATCGCTTCAGTGTTACAGTCCGACGCCCTTTCTCTTACCGCTCCCGGACCGCTAGAGACCACTGCCCTTCGTTTCGTGGGCGCCACCGTGCTTCACAGCTTAACTTCCGCACTGGTCGGATATTATTGGGGTAAGGCCATGGCTCGTCGCCAGGGGATAGCCGGAGGGATTATGCAGGGTTTGCTGATTGCTACTTTATTGCATGCCTTTTTCAACTACCTTATAATTAAATCGGAACCTGTAGCTTTGCCGCTAATCTTTCTGATGTTCATGGCCCTGTTCGTTTTGAACGATTTTGAGAAATTAAAGCGGGCCGATAAGAGTATTCCAATACAACAATAAATTTATGGAATCCCGTTAGAAGTTCACAATTCAATGACTTATCAAATAAAATCTTTTGTTCCCTCTATGCTAATATCTGTAAAAGGTCATAGTTTGTTTTACTTCTAACGGGATGGAAGACGAAGAAATAACTGAAGACGAAGGGGCGGAAGAAACTCCGGCCGGAGAAGTAGTTGAGCCGGAAATTGAACTCGCCAAATCAAACTCGGCTGTCCGTGAGCGGCGTTCGGATTTGTTAGAAGATCTTTCCGATGAGGACGAGGGCCAGCTGACTATTGATCTCTATCAAACTCCGGATGAGATTACTTTGGAATCTCCGATCGCCGGTGTAAAACCGGAAGATTTGGATATCGCCATCACCAGCGAATCCGTCACTATTAAAGGCAAGAGAGAAAAGGAGAAGAAAGTAAAAGATGAAGATTATTTTTACCAAGAGTGCTATTGGGGCCGGTTCGCGCGCTCTATTATTCTTCCGCAGGAAGTGGACGCCGAAAAATCCGAAGCTTCTATCAAAAATGGTGTTTTGATCATCAAACTCCCCAAGCTCAATCGTCAGCGCTCTAAAAAGATCAAGGTTCAGTCCGAGTAGTTGCCCTTTCTTTGTCATTTTTGTAGCATGTAGGGGTACATTGATAGGAGCGACCCGTGACCGCCGAAAGGATTGCAGTCGTGCAGAACGGCGGCGGTTTTACCGGCGCCAATATTGGTCTTTGGAAAGCTCTATTCCGCAGAGGAAAAATTCCCAAAAAGATCCAGGGAGTTTCAGTCGGCGCTTTGAATGCCGCGATGGTTGTGCAGGATGGCCCGGATACGCTGGAAAAGCACTGGCGAAAAGTCGGCCGTGGAAAACCGGGTGATATTTTCAGTTGGAAGGGAGTCCCTTGGCACATCATCAAATCTGAACAGAGTCTCCTTAGCGACTATGGCCTCAACAAGCTGATGGAGAATATTGATTGTCAGAAGATTATCAATTCCGAAATTGAGCTTGAGGCGGTGGCGATGAATAAAAACAAGCGTCGGATGGAAGTTTTTTCCAGCCGGGACGAACGTTTCAAGAAAGATCCGGAACTGTTGCGTAGGGCCATCAAGGCCTCCGCCTCTTTGACCGGATACTTTCCGAAAGTAAAAATCGGCAATGACTATTATGCCGATGGTTACTATTTCCATCTGGATCACCTAAAGGGCTTTGACACCATCTTCGTGATTCTCAACGATGATCCTTGTCCCGCTCCGGAACCGGACGATGGTCCGCCGTGGTACAAAGATCTGCGAATCGGGTTCCGTCAGGTTCTGGACGATATGGATGAGAGGCAGTGTCGTGATTTTCTTCGCGACAATCCCGAATTCCAATTGTTCACTCCGCCCGAATCCGAGCAGGGATTTTTTAAAACAATCATTGATAAGCTCAAATCTTTCCCGGCAAATGTCGCCGCTAAAGTTGAAGAAGTGCTTACGGGCGAACCGCAATTCCCGAAGCGTCTCGTCATCACCAGTCCGGATCTGAGTATTCCCAGTCTCACTCTGGATGATTACCGGCCCGGTGATATTGATAGAAGAATTGATTTCAGTAATAAGCAAGCAGAGAAGTTGTTGGACCAGGTATACCCTGAAACCAAAGCCGCTGAGTAATCAGCGGCTTTTTTCTTGGTTAAAAGTTTATAATTAGATTGTGACCGAGCACTACACCAAAGCTTTAGTTCTGGATCGGGAAAATCAGGGAGATCAGGACTCCCGAGTTTTTCTTTATTGCGAAAAATTGGGAAGGATTTCCGCTAAGGTTAAGAGCGCCAGAAAAATTACTTCCAAACTGTCCGGTCACTTGGAGCCGGGTAATCTTGGCAGTGTCCGATTGATCGAGTTGGGAGGATTCCAGGTTGTAGACGTTGTTTCAGAGGAAATATTGCCGCGTGATCCGAAAACCATCGCCGCCCTACAACTACTCAAAGAGATGACCGTTGAGGGCGATTTTGATCCGGAGCTTTGGTCTTTGATTTCCGCCGGTCATCTGGAAATTGGAACAATTTTATCTTGTCTGGGTTTTTCGCCGACGTTCGCCAGTTGTCGGACCTGCCAGTCTGGGAATCCCGGTCATTTTCTTATGCGGGAACTGGAATATTCTTGCCACCCCTGTTTAATTAAATCTGGCCGGCCGCTCCATTTTGTCCTGTGATATAATTAGGTTAACGACACAACCCAATGAATAGAAAAGTTCTTTTTGGGATATTAATCGGTTTGGTATTTTTGGCGGTTTTAATCATCGGGTTTTTTGTCTATCGGGCCAGCGTTGCTAGGGGAATGGAAGTAGAAATTGTGCCTCCGCCGAAAGTATTGGTTGGCGTGCCTTTTGAGGTCAAGGTGGGTGTTTCCAACTCCTCTTCTAACGCTTTTAAAAATGTGAATCTGGCTTTGCGGTTGCCTAAAGAGTTTGCCTTTGTCGGCCAGCCGCCGGCTCAAGAATCCGATTCTCGAGCGATTGCTGCTTTGGACCAAGGCGGTTCTGCTGAGCAGACTTTCACGGTTATAGCCCTTAATGGGGAAAACACCTTCAAAAAGATTTCTGCTAGCGCCACCTACAACGCCGGTTCGTTTAAATCCCCGTTTACCAAAGGGGCGGAAAATAATGTGGTTGTCGGCGGGCACGGAGTTTTAGTAGACATCGTCACTCCTCAGAAGGTTTTCAGCGGCGTTCCTTTTGAATCGGAAGTTTCTTTCAAAAATGTTTCCGGAGCCGACTTCACAGATTTGAAATTGAAGATGATCTACCCCGTCGCTTTCAGTTTTGTAAAATCCACCGTGAAACCTGACATCGGCAATAACACCTGGATTTTAGGAGATCTGCGCAAAGGGGAGGAAACGAAGTTCAAAATTACCGGAATTTTGACTGGCCCGGAAGGCGCGTTTTTTGACCTGGGAGCGACCGCCGAGGCCGTGTTGGAAGGCCAGCTTTATCCTATTTACACAAATGCCGCCACGATCTCCATCGCGACTTCACCGATTTCCATGAAGATCAATTTGAATAACGACAGTGGCTATATCGCCGGTCTGGGAAGCAGTTTGAGCTACACCATTAACTACAGCAACAACACCGATGTCAGCTTGCGCGATCTGATTATCAAGGCCAAATTAGATGGGGCGATGTATGACCTTAAGTCTTTATCTACCAACGGAACTTTCCGATCTTCCGATAACTCTATAGTTTGGACCGCCGCTAATTTCCGACCGCTATCCGCGCTAGCGCCGGGTGAGATCGGATCGGTTACTTTTAGTATCCGCACGAAAGATTCGTATCCGATTAAAAATCCGACTGATAAGAATTTTCTTTTGAAAGTCTTAGCGACTATTGATTCCCCGACCGTTCCATATTTCGTCGCTGAAGGAAAAACCGAAAGCCACGCTAATATTGAAAATAAGGTTGGCGGCTCCGTTGATTTGACCGCGCGGGCGTATTTCCGCGACTCCACCTCCGGCATTGTCAACAAAGGAACATTGCCCTTAAGTCTTAACCAACCGACCCAATTCACTATCCACTGGCGGATTGTTAACCATGCTACTGATCTTCGGGATGTGGAAGTCCGGGCTTTTTTGGGCGGCAATGTCGCTTTCACCGGAGTTACTAAGAGTAACGCCGCCACCATTCCAACTTACAACGAGCGCACTCAGGAGTTGATTTGGCGCTTGCCGAGAATCCCGGCAAACTATGGCGTGTTGGGTAAGCCGACGGAGGCCGTTTTCCAAGTTGAGGCGTTGCCGTCTACCCAGGATGTCGGCCGGGATATGCTGTTAGTTCAGGAATCTACTTTGGTGGCGATTGATGACTTCACCGGCTTGGAAGCATTTGATAAAGACAGCGTCATCACTTCCCGTTTGCTGGACGAACCGACTACCGGCGGGGCGGTCCTACAACATCCATCGGTCGTTGATTTGCAGAAACAGCAAGCAGATGAGCGTCAGCGATTGCTGCTGCTTTTGCAACAGAAACAAGCGTCGCAAGTAGAGCGTGACCAGGCGCTGAACGATTTGGAAGAACAGCAATACGACGCTCAGCAAGTTTTGGATCGCCAGTTAGATAAACTGCGTGATTCCTACAAGCCGCCGGTCGTTTTGCCGCCGTCAATCATTGACGGGGGAGCTGGAGGAACCGGAGGCGCGGTTGCTGACACTGCCTGCGCGGAAGAGGCGAAGGATGATCGGGATGCCGAATTGGCCGCCGCCAACAATAATCACGACGACGATTTGAACGCCGCTCTGGAAAAACGCCGCAACCTTTTGATTGCCGCCGCTCTAGTTGGTGATCCGCATCTTCGTCATATTGCTATCGTGGCCGCCTTGTACGGTTATGAACAGGACGAGCAGAGGATTGAAAAGGAGTGGAATGAAGATAAAGCGGCCGCGGACCGGAAATACCAACAAGATCTCGCGGAGTGTAATAGTGGCGGCGTCCCAATTGAATAAGCCCGATTTTCCTTTATAATTCAAGAAATGCGATCTAAGACATTATGGATTCTAACGCCGGCCATTTTGGCGGTTTTGGTGGTGATCGGTTTTTTTGCTTATCAGGCCCGATTTAGTCGGGGTCTTCAGTTGGTTATCTCCGCGCCAGAGCAGGTTTTAATTGGGGTCCCTTTTGATTTGCGAGTTAATGCCGCTAATAATTCCGGAGGAGTTTTGGAAAACGTTCGTCTTTCGCTGGCCTTACCGGATGGCGTGGCTTTTGTCGGATCCCCGCAATCTAAAACTATAGATTTTCGCGAGCTCAACAATTTGGGAGCCGGTGGTCTAAATCAACAATCTTTCAAATTAATCGCGCTGGACGGAGAAAATTCTTTTAAAAAGATTACTGCCGGCACCACTTATCTGGCCAGTTCGTTGAGCTCTCGGTTTGAAAAAGAAGTTAGTTCGGATTTATCCGTCGGTGGTTACGGAATCACGGTTGATCTCGTCACTCCCGAGAAAGTTTTCGGCGGCGAGGTGTTTGATTCTGAAATTTCCTTCAAAAATATTTCGGAAATTGATTTCAGCGACCTGCGTTTGAAAATGGAATACCCGCTAACCTATACGATGGCGAAGGCGACTCTCAATCCGGATATTGGCAATAACGTCTGGGTGTTGGGCGGTTTGCTCAAGGGCTCGGAAATGAAATTCAAAATCTCCGGCAGTTTGCTCGGTCCGGAGGGAGCATCTTTTGATTTGAAAGCCATCATTGAATCTACGCTCAGCGGGCAAGCTTATCCGATCAGTTCCAACGTCGCGGCCATTTCTATCGCCGAGTCCCCTGTCGCCATAAAAATTCTTTTGAACAACGACAGTGATCACGTGGCGGGATTGGGCGATTCCTTGAGTTATAAAATTAACTACGTTAACAACACCGACGTTGGTTTGCGGGACGTGATCGTTAAAGTTCAACTGAACGGGACAATGTTTGATTTGGGGAGCATTTCTACTAATGGTGTTTTTCGTTCTTCCGACAATACTCTGACTTGGAACGCCGCCACCACGCCGGCTTTGCAAACGCTTACTCCGGGGGAGTCGGGTTCAGTTGATTTCTCCATCAGAACGAAGAGCGTTTTTCCGATCAAGCGTTTAAGCGATAAGAATTTTATTTTGAAGGTTTCGGCCACGATTGAATCTCCTACCGTTCCGCATTTTGTGGAATCGGGGAAGACCGTTAGCTATGCCGTTTTAGAGAGTAAAGTCGGCGGGGTGGTTGATCTGGACGCCCGCGCTTATTTCCGCGACGCCGAATCCGGGATTTTAAATAAAGGCCCGATGCCGCTAAAAGTGAATCAGCCGACGCAGTTTACCATTCATTGGGTGATCACTAATTACTCAACTGACATCAAAGACGTGAAGATAAAATCCTTCCTGGGCGGCAACGTTCGGATGACCGGAGTGATTAAGAGTAATGGCTCCACCATTCCAACCTACAACGACCGAACCCAAGAGGTAGTTTGGGAAATACCAAAAGTTCCGGCCACGACCGGCTTGGTGGCCAAACCGCTGGAGGCGATTTTTCAGGTGGAAGCCACTCCCGCGAGCATTGATATCGGACGCACTATCCTCTTAATCCAAGATTCCCAACTCTCGGCGGTTGATGAATTCACCATGCTAGAATTATCTGATAAAGACTCGGGCATCACTACGCAATTGCCGGATGATCCAACTGTCGGCGGACAGGGGACGGTTACCCAATAGACTAGCGACGAACGACTTACGACAAACCGCAACTAATAACAAAAATGCCGAAACCAAAAACAAAGAGCGAGGGCGACCTAATGGATAAACTGCTTAGCTTATGCAAGCGGCGGGGTTTTATTTTCCCCGGCTCGGAGATTTATGGCGGTTTGGCTAATTCTTGGGACTACGGTCCGCTCGGCGCGGAACTGAAAAAAAATATTAAAGACGAGTGGTGGAAGCGGTTTGTGCGTCAGCGTACTGACGTTGTCGGCATTGATGCCGCTTTGATGATGAATCCGAAAGTGTGGGAAGCGAGCGGTCATGTGGCGGGATTCACCGACCCGTTGTTGGAATGCACAAAATGTCGCAAACGTTTCCGTGAGGATCAGGTGGGCAACACTTGTCCGGATTGCGGTGGGGGATTTTCTGGTCCCAAGCAATTCAATCTGATGTTCAAAACAAATATCGGCCCGACCGAAGAAAAGGGGAGCATGGCCTATCTTCGTCCCGAAACAGCGCAGGCAATGTTTGTAGATTTTAAAAATGTTTTAGACACTACCCGGAAGCGGTTGCCATTTGGTATTGCTCAGATGGGTAAGGCCTTCCGAAACGAGATCACCCCGGGAAATTTTATTTTCCGCACTCGCGAGTTTGAGCAGATGGAAATTGAGTATTTTGTAAAAGAATCCGAGTGGGAAAAACATTTTGAGAATTGGCTCAACGAAATGAAGGCCTGGTTGAAGCACCTGGGTGTTTCCGAGAAAAATCTGCACTACGCCGAGATTCCCGACGGCGAGCGGGCGCACTATTCCAAGCGCACCGTGGATGTGGAATATGAATATCCTTTCGGCCGCAAAGAGCTTTATGGTTTGGCCTATCGTGGCAATTTTGACCTGACCCAGCACGAAAAATTCAGTGGCCAGGATCTGCGCTACACTGATCCGGAAAATCCGAAGGAAAAATTTTTGCCGCATGTGATTGAGCCGACTTGGGGCGTGGATCGCTCGGTGTTGGTGGCGATGCTTGAGGCCTACCATGAGGAACAGGCTCCGACCGCCGATGAGGGAGAGGATACCCGTGTGGTGATGAAGTTTCCGAAGTGGCTCGCCCCGGTAAAGGTAGCAATTCTACCGCTTTCCAAAAAAGATGAGTTAGCGAAAGTCGCAAAACCGTTATATGCGGAACTATCCAAGGAATTTGTTTGTGAATACGATGAAACTCAGAGCATCGGGAAGCGCTATCGCCGCCAGGATGAAATCGGCACTCCTTATTGCGTGACCGTGGATTTTGACACGTTGGAAGATAAAGCCGTTACCGTCCGCGACCGCGACACGATGGAGCAGGAGCGTATAAAGATTTCAGAGCTTACGGATCACCTATTTAAAAAGCTTGCAGATTAGTTAATTTTGTTGTAGAATCTTCCGCAGAACATTAAGCGGAGGTGTTTATGATTAGCCAAGAAGAGCAGACGACTATTGAGGTTGATTATAATGTCTCAACCGTGCAGGCCATGGAAGATTTTCAATCAGCGGGAGGATTCGTTGATCCCCACGTTTTTCAGTATTTTGGTTATGATCAACCGAAGCCAGTAGGGAGATTAAATAAATGGATATCAAAGATCTTTCCGGCATTCTACGACTTTCGGACCGGAAAGAAAACAATCAGCTTTGAATTGCTGGATCTTGGTGATGTTAGTTCTGGTGACGCTCGCTCACAGATTCATCAAAGAGGATTACAGCTACCCTGCTTGAAAGAATCTTTGGCGTATGTGGCCCAAAATCCTGGCGTTATTGTAAAATATGGGCTTCCGGTTCTGGGAGCCGCAACCGAGGTTTACGATCCCGCGCTAGAAATGGAAATCTGGCGATCGGCATATAGAGAGATAACGCCGACTCTTGGAACAGTTTTTAAAAGCGAGCAACGAGGTCTCACTGTTACGGCGACCGATCGGATCAAAGATGGTCGTTGGGGAAGCCGCTGCCGTTTTTTAGCCAGGCGCAAGTAATAAGTTTCACAATCCCGTAGGGTTTTCCCGGCGGGATTTTTTAAATAAAAAAACCGGCCCTATGGCAGGGCCGATTCCAGTTTTTGTTTTCTTATGGTTCCTCGGATGTATCGGTAATGCTGAATTTCGCAGTATGCGCAGATTGAGTAGCAGATGACCTGGATTAGATAGGCAATCCATTGGCTATCCCAATCCAAGAGGCAGATGAGCGCAAGCATGTCGGTGAAAACCCACAGCACCAGCATGAAGCCGGACCAGCGGAGGGACTTTTTCAGCTTCGCATCCGGCAGGTGTCTTTTTTCAGTCATGACATCACGCGTCTTTTCGGCTGTATTCCACCACATCTTCTTATGAAGCCAGATCATGGCGAACGGCAAGGCGATCACGAAGAGCATGTAAAAGATGATTGCGGCTGGATGCATCCTATTCTCCTATTTGTTGGGGGTTTGAAGAGCTATCTTTTCCTGTCAGCCAGCACCACAGCCAGCACCAGCCGCAAAGGGTCCACTCGATAATGCACGTGATGGCAAAAAGGCCTGCAACTATGAAAACGAAATAAACGAGCCACTGGATGTTCTGAAACTTGGCCTGCGCGATCAGAGTGAGTGACTGCATTTCCTTTCTCCTACTAGGTATTTGGAAGGGCTGTTTTTGACCAGGGTATTGTAGCACACCCTTAGCTTAAAAGTCAAGTTTAAAGAAAACCCCCGCTATTGCGGGGGAGAAGAGGGCTGAGCATCTTTTGTAGAAGAGGCCACCGTCAACTTTGCTATTTGTGCTACATCCCAGAACACATAAGCTGCGATGGCATACATCAGTCCTGTGAGTCCCCACGTGTACCATGGGCCAACGATGAAAGCGCTCATTATCCCCAGAATTGAGCAGACAGCGTTAACACCCGAGGTGGCAAAATATACAACTGGGCTAATATCGTGATCCCCGCTGAGAGCTCCTATTAGTGTTCCTATTGTGAAGCCCAGGCTCACCAAGTATACAGCTACCACTATTGCCAACATCACCATCGTGTACCTCCTTCTATTGTAGAATCCCTCACATAAGTTTATGTAAGGGACAAGCTGCAGAGAATATAGCAGAATTCAAAAATGAGCGCAATTCTGATAAAATTAAGCAATATGAAACCTTTCATCAAAAAAGTTTTAAAAAACGGCTTGCGGGTAGTTTTGATTCCGGAAAAGGAAAATCCGGCGACGACAGTTTTAGTTTTAGTAGAAGCTGGCTCAAAGTACGAAACAAAAAATATCAACGGCATTTCTCACTTCCTGGAGCATCTTTGTTTCAAAGGAACCAAGAAGCGGCCGAGCGCTTTGATGATCGCTGGGGAATTGGATCGCATTGGCTCGGAATACAACGCCTTCACTTCGCAGGAGTGGACGGGTTATTACGCTAAAGCCCAAGCCAAGCACACCGATCTTATTTTAGAAACCGTTAGCGATTTGTATTTGAATCCGATTTTTGATGAAAAGGAATTGGAAAAAGAAAAAGGCGTGGTGATTGAAGAACTGAATATGTATGAAGATATGCCGCAGAGAAAGGTGCAGGATTTATTCCAGGAATTGCTCTATGGAGATCAGCCGGCCGGTTGGGATGTGGGCGGCAAGAAAGAAATAATCCAAAAAATTACTCGCAAGAATGTGTTGGACTATCGCGGCGAGCATTACGTGGCGAGCGCGACTGCCGTAATTGTTTCCGGAAGTTTTGATCCGAAAACTATTTTGCCGAAAATAGAAAAACATTTTGCCAACATTCACGATGGCAAAAAATCCGGGAAAGTGAAGGTAGTGGAGAAGCAGACCCAGCCGGAGATTCTGATTAAACACAAAGAATCCGACCAGACCCATCTGGTTTTGGGTTGCCGGGCCTATAATTTGTTTGATAAACGGAAATACGCGCTGGAAGTGATGGCGGATATCTTGGGCGGGGGAATGAGCTCGCGTTTATTCCAAAAAGTTCGCGAGGAACTTGGCGCGGCTTACTATGTTAGAGCGGGGGCGGACTCGCTGACCGATCATGGTGTATTCTCGGTTTCGGCCGGTATTGAGCACAGCAAGATTGAAATCGTCATCAAGGCGATTCTTGGAGAATTAACCAAGATCGCTAAGGGTGATGTTACCGAAAAGAATTTGGCCGATGCCAAAGAGCATTTATCAGGCCGTCTAATGCTTGGATTGGAAACTTCCGACGCGGTAGCGATGTTTTATGGCGGACAGGAGATATTGGAGAAGGATTCTAAGACCGCGGCCGAGATCGTCAAGGCAATCAGTAAGGTCACCAAGGCGGAAGTGGTGGCGGTTGCAAAGGACATCTTCAAAAACGAGAAATTGAACTTAGCGATGATCGGACCGTACAAGGATAGGGCGCAATTTGCTAAAATTTTGAGATTCTAGTATACTAAGGTACAATTAGAGTAATGAGACAGCCCATCCGTCCGTTATCTCGGGTGAGGTCTTTATAGTGTAAAAAATGGAAAACAGGGGAATTTCAATCAGTTGGGGTAGCTTGTGGAAGGTGGCGCTGATGCTGCTTTTGGTGACTATCCTGTTTATCGCCCGCGATATCCTAGTCGCGATTTTTTTGGCTATCGTAATTTCTTCCGCTTTGGATCCGGTTGTCAGTTGGTTGGAAAGGCGTCGCATTCCCCGGTTGCTGGGCACCTTGGCCATTTATATTATTTTGATTTTCGTTCTGGCTCTACTGGCCTACGCGATTGTCCCTATCGCTCTGTCTGAGTTCAACACCCTGCTCGGTAGTTTAGGAAAATATTCCGGAACTCTGTTTGAATTTATTGATACCTCCGGGTTTATTGAGTCCATCAATCAAGCGCTGAGCAAAGTTACTAATTTGCTGTTAAGTGGCAGTACTTCCGTCTTGGAAATCGGCACCCGCTTCTTGGGCGGCCTGACCGCTACGGTTTCCGTTTTTGTGCTCTCCTTCTATTTAACCGTTGGCAAGGACGGAGCGGAGAAGTTTATGTTGACGATTTTGCCCGCGCACTATGAACCGAGAGTAATTGGTCTCTACCGCCGCATTAAAAAGAAAATCGGTAATTGGCTGGCCGGCCAGGTAGTTTTGAGCTTAGGCGTAGGTCTGCTGGTATTCTTGGGATTATGGATTTTGGGAGTGAAATACAGCTTGATCTTGGGCATCATTGCCGGAATCTTTGAGCTGGTGCCGTATGTCGGCCCGATCTTCAGCGGAAGCTTAGCAGTTTTGGTCGGCTTAACCGATTCAGTCGGGCTCGGATTTTATGTGCTGATTCTCTTTATCATCATTCAGCAATTGGAAAACAATCTGTTAGTTCCGGCGGTTACTAATCTGACCACTTCATTGCAACCGGTAGTAATTTTGATCGCTTTGTTAATCGGCGCGAAAGTTTTCGGATTTATTGGTTTAGTCCTAGCTGTTCCATCCGCCGTACTCCTTCAGGAATTGTTAGATGATTGGTCAGAGACGAAAGCTAGACGAAGAGGGCTTGGATTATAGAGCATTCGCCAATAATGCGAATTTTGGCAAATAATGCTAATATTTATTCGCATTATTAAGGGTTTTTCATATTTGAATTATTCGCGATTACTCCCATGAACAAGTTTTACGTCACAACTTCCATACCTTACGTTAACGGACTCCCGCACATCGGGAACGTTTTAGATTCCGTCTATGCGGATGTTTTGGCGCGCTATCATCGCCAAAAAGGGGACGATGTCCGGTTTTTGACCGGTTCGGATGAGCATGGCACGAAAATTCAGCGGAGCGCGGAGGCCGCTGGTTTAACCCCGCAAGAGTTCGTGGACAAAAATTCGGCCAAGTTCAGAGAATTGAAGGAAGTTTTAAATCTGTCTTGGGATGATTTCATTCGCACCTCTGACCGGGAGCGACATTGGCCCGGGGCCCAAAAGCTCTGGCGGGCGCTGGAGAACTCAGGAAAGCTGTATAAAAAGACCTATAAAGGCCTCTATTGTGTCGGCCATGAAGCTTTTATCACCGAAAAGGACCTGGTAGACGGCATTTGCCAGGATCACCAAACTAAGCCGGAGGTGATCGCGGAGGAGAATTGGTTTTTTAAACTTTCAGAGTACGGAAAAGAAATTGAAGCAAAAATAAAAAATAAGGAATTGCGAATCGTTCCCGAGAGCCGCGGGCATGAAATTCTTTCTTTACTCAAAGAAGGATTACAGGATATTAGTTTTTCTCGGCCGAGCAAAGATTTATCTTGGGGCGTGCCTGTTCCGGGTGATGACTCGCAAACGATGTATGTTTGGGCCGAAGCATTAGGGAATTATATTTCCGCGCTTGGCTACGGTTCAGCCGACGAATCCAAATTTCAAAAGTATTGGGCGAATGGCGACGAAATCGTGCAGGTGATCGGCAAAGATAATCTGCGTTTCCATGCCGCTATTTGGCCGGGAATGCTTTTAGCCGCCGGGCTTTGGCCAAAAAATGGAATTACCGTATTCGTACACGGATTTTTGACCGTGGACGGCAAGAAAATTTCCAAGACCGTCGGCAACGTGATTGATCCGAAAGAATTAGTTCAGAAATACGGAACGGACGCCGTCCGCTACTATTTGCTAAAAGAAATTTCTCCTTTTGAGGATGGAGATTTCAGCTACGAAAAATTTGAACAAGTTTACAATTCCGATCTTGCTAATGGTTTGGGTAACTTTTCCGCCCGCACGCTGACCTTGTGCGAAAAGGCGGGCGAATTAAAAGTTAGTAAGGGGGCGAAGGATGAAGAGACCGCTGGGGCAGGTAAAAAATTTGGAGACAAACTTAAAGAATTTAAATTCCATGAAGCAGTAGGAGCTTTGAGTGAATTGGTTAAAATCGGTGATGTCTACGTAAATGAGAAGAAGCCTTGGGAAACCGGCGATCTGAAAGTTTTGGCTGACCTCGCCCTGATTCTGGAGGCGCTGGGGACGAATTACAAGTCGATCCTTCCAGAGGTTTCTGAAAAAGTCTTGTCCGCATTATCTAGAACTGGCGCCGATGCCTGCAGAGTTTCCAAGATCGGCAATCTGTTTCCAAGAATTTAGGGATGAAATTTTTCGATGCCCACACCCATATTCATTTTCCCGCCTACGATACTGATCGGGAGGAGGTAATTAAGCGTGCCAGAGAAGCGGGAGTGAAAATGCTCTGTGTTGGCACGCAAGCAGCTTCCTCGCAGGCGGCAGTGGAGTTGGCGCGAAAATATCCCGGCGAAGTTTGGGCGGCGGCCGGCTTTCACCCGAATCATTTTGCTAGCGCTTGGTATCACGATAAAAAAGAACAGCAAGAATCCGAGCGAGAGAGCTTTGACGCGTCAAAGTTGCGAAAAATTGCCGAGAACAAGGAGGTGGTGGCGATCGGCGAGTTTGGTTTGGATTACTTTAGATTGAATCAAGAAGCAGGAATCATGAAGCGAGAAAAGGAGGATCAGCA
The DNA here is from genome assembly GCA_964545345.1 of uncultured Candidatus Saccharibacteria bacterium. Taxonomy (GTDB): domain Bacteria; phylum Patescibacteriota; class Minisyncoccia; order UBA6257; family WO2-44-18; genus JAUSKF01. Next base: position 29,304 of record CAZJFE010000007.1, read on the forward strand.
GGAGGCCTTTGAAGTACAGGTTCAGATCGCGAAAGATTTGAATAAAGCGATGATGCTGCATTGCCGCCCTAGTAGGGGAACTGACGATGCCTACCTAGATGCGACAAAGATACTGACGACTTACGATAGCTTGCCGCCGAAGATTTTTCATTTTTACGTCGGCTCGCCGGTGGCCACGAAGAAACTTTTGGAGATCGGCTCCTATTTTACTTTCGGCGGGGTGATTACTTTTTCCCGCGACTACGATGAAGTTCTAAAAATGATTCCGCTGGATAGGATTTTTCTGGAAACCGACGCGCCTTATGTCGCGCCGCAGCTGTACCGCGGCAAACGTAACGAGCCGTCATACATAATTGAGACTTATAGAAAGCTGGCTGAGATAAAAAATGAAAGTCTGGAAAAGGTTTCGGAGCAAATCGCGCAAAATGTATTGAAAGTTTTCGGCATTCATATATAATTCGTAATTAGTTATTTACTGAAAGGTTTCCTAGTGAAGAACGGTCGGGCCGTTCGCGCTCTCGTTGGAGAACTGATTGAGTTCACCAATCAAGACGTTTTGAAATGGCACATTAAGCATCCGAGTTTGTTCGTGGGAACCTTTCAAGGTTGGAAAATTGAAGCGGAGTGGGAGAATGGAGATGATCCGGCGTTGTATATTGATGATAAACAGCTTCGGGGCGACCTTGCTCAGTTGCAGGAATTGCACAAAGCAATCTCCGCTCAACAGGATCGGAATGATTCCGGTCGGAAAAAGAAAGTTGAGAAATTGGTGCAAAGTTTGTTAAAAGACATACGTAAATATAAGGACCGGCAAAAGCAGTCTTAGGACTGCTTTTTTTGTTGTTTAACTAAGTTGGGCTTAGTCGCGCTTAGCGCAATTGCCAAAATGGCTAAAATTTGCTTAAAATAGCTTAGTTTTTTGATAATGGATAAATATGCGAAAGACCCTTAATGATCTTCTGGATGAAACCGGCGATCGTTTTCCGAACCATGGCGCTTTGAGTTTTTTCGGTAAAACAACTACCTATCGTAAGTTTATTGATAAAGTGGATCAATTCTCCGCTTTTCTCAAGAGTCGTGGTCTTAGGCATGGCGATCGAGTATTGCTTCTCCTGCCTAACTGCCCGCAAATGGATATCGCCTGCTGGGGAATTTGGAAAGCCGGCTGTGTAATGGTGGCTCTGAATCCTTTGCTGAAATCAGAAGAGCTGATGGCGATGGCGCAGCTTGTGAGTCCGAAGATGTTTATTACTTTGAAGGATGTTAAGGAATTTGACGAGCACAACCAAGTAATAATTTCTTGTATCGGAAAAGACTGCCAGGTGGTGATGACCGGGATGGAAGATACTCTACCGCTACCGCTGTCCATTTTTTACCCGCTGACCACCCTACTTTATCGTCTGAAACGCAAAGAGAAGTTACCGCCCCATTCTTCGTGGCGCTCCATCAAGCTGTCTCCTAAAGAGCGGGCCAAGTATAATAACGGCGAAATTCCCGGTCCTGACAGTTTCGCGGTTTTGCAGTTCACCGGAGGCACTACCGGAAGCATGAAGGCGGCCGCGCTCACTCACGCGAATTTGGTGGCTAATGTCGGTCAGGCGATGGATCTTGTGGGTAACGTTTTGAATGAAGATTCGGTAGTTTTCAGCGCCATCCCTTGCTTCCATGTTTATGGACTGTCGGTTTGCTTGGTGCTTGCGGTCTCGCGGGGAGCTAAGGTGGTGATGATCCCGAGGTTTATGGACAAGAAGAAGGTAATTAAGAATGGCAAAGAAGTTACCGTCGCCAGAATCAACAAAGAGGTTCTCAGAGTTTTCAAAAAGGAGCGGATTACGCTTATTCCGGGCATCCCAAACATTTTTGCCGCGATTATTGACGATACGAGATTTCGGAATTTTTCTATTGATTCCTTGCGCCTCTGCGTTTCCGGATCCGGCGCTTTGGCTCCTGAAGTAAAGGAGCGTTTCGAGGGTTGGGCCGGGTGCGAGATTATTGAGGGCTACGGCCTGTCTGAAACCTCGCCGATTGTATCTATCAATCCACCCGGACGAGCTATCCCCGGCAGTTTGGGAATGCCGGTTCGCGATACGGAAATCAAGATCGTTCCCGAGCCGGATGCTAAGCCGGAAGATGGTGGCGAGCTCTGGGTGCGTGGCCCTCAGGTTATGTGGGGTTATTGGGAAAATCCTCAAGCTACCGCAGAAGTCCTTACCGGGGATGGTTGGTTGAAAACCGGCGATATGGTTCGTCGGGAAGGCGAGTATTTGGTGATGACGGATCGCAAGAAAGACATGATTAAGGTTAGTGGAGAGAATGTTTACCCGAGCGAGATCGAAAAGATTCTGCTCGATAAATTGGGAGTCGCCGAAGTCTATGTTGTTGGCATTCCTGACGACAAGACCGGCGAACGGGTGGTCGCTTGCGTTGTTTTGCGGGATGGCGAGCCGCCCTGTGATCTTGTTTATATTCGGGAAGCTTGCAAGGAATTGAGTAAGATCAAGATCCCTAAACAGGTGCGTTGTTTCTCCAAAGATGAGATTCCGCGCACTTACTTAGGTAAGGTGCAGAAGAAAGAATTGAGGAAATTGTTTTCTCCAGGCCCCGCTTAACAGCGGGGCCTTTTTATTTTAAACTTCATATATTATTCATGGCCAAATACGACTTCAAAAAGATAGAAAAAAAGTGGCAAAAAGAATGGGCGAAGGGCAAATATCAGCTCTGGCATGCCACCGATGGCTCCAAAAAACCGAAAGCTTATGTTTTGGATATGTTTCCGTATCCATCCGGCGAAGGGCTGCACGTTGGTCACGTGGAGGGCTATACCGCTTCGGATATTTATAGTCGTTTCCTACGGATGAATGGCTATGATGTTTTACACCCGATGGGTTGGGATGCTTTTGGTTTACCGGCCGAGAATTACGCGATTAAAAAGAAAATTCATCCGAGTATCGTTGTTAAAAATAATGTAAAAAACTTCACCAAGCAGTTGAAAAGCTTGGGCTTTAGCTACGACTGGCAGAGGGAGATTAATACCACCGATCCCGATTATTACAAATGGACACAGTGGATTTTTCTGCAACTTTTCAAAAAGGGACTGGCCTATGAAGCGGAAATTCCGGTTAACTGGTGTCCGAATGATAAGACGGTTTTGGCGAATGAAGAGGTGATTGATGGTTGTTGTGAGCGGTGCGGCGCCAAAGTGGAGCGCAAGAAGCTCAAGCAGTGGATTTTGAAAATCACCGCCTACGCGGATCGTTTGTTGGCGGACCTTGATGGTTTAAATTGGCCGGAGCGAGTGAAGGAAATGCAGAGAAACTGGATCGGCCGCTCGGAGGGGGCGCTGATTAAATTTCCGGTATCGTGTAACCGCCCGTATTCGGGGAGCTTAGAGATCTTTACTACCAGGCCGGATACCATTGCCGGAGTTACTTATATGGTGGTAGCGCCAGAGCATCCGCTGATTGCGGAACTGGGGGATCATATTGAGAATCTTTCCGAGGTCAGAAAATATATTGATAAAGCGAAAAATAAAAGTGATCGGGAGCGGCAGGAAAATAAAGAGAAAACCGGCATTGCTTTGAAGGGCGTGAAAGCAATAAACCCTTGGAATAGAAAAGAGGCGTCAGTTTGGGTTTCTGATTATGTACTGATGAATTACGGAACTGGCGCGATTATGGCCGTTCCACAACACGACGAACGGGATCGTGAATTCGCCGAAAAGTTTAAGTTGCCGATTGTTGATGAGCCGCTGTTACCAAGTGATGAGGTGGTTAAAAAGGTTAGCGGGCAAAAGAAGATAAATTATAAGCTGCGGGATTGGATTTTCTCCCGCCAGCGTTATTGGGGCGAGCCGATTCCAATTATAAAATGTCAGACTTGTGGGAATGTGGCGGTGCCGGAGGCGGAGTTGCCGGTAACTTTACCAAGAGTGAAAAGCTACGAACCTACCGGCGAGGCCGAATCCCCGCTGGCTGGAATTGAGAAGTGGGTGAAAGCGAAGTGTCCGAAGTGCGCCGGCCCGGCAAAGCGAGAGACCAATACGATGCCTCAGTGGGCCGGTTCCTGCTGGTACTATCTGCGCTACCTTGACCCATCCAGTGCCCAGTCCCTAGTTTCCAGTGTCCAAGAAAAGCACTGGATGCCAGTTGACTTGTATCTGGGCGGAATTGAGCACGCGGTACTACATCTCTTGTACGCTCGTTTCTGGCATAAGGTTTTGTTTGATATCGGCGCCGTGTCTACTAAGGAGCCATTCATGAAACTTGTGAATCAAGGTCTGATTTTGGGTCCCGATGGTCAAAAAATGTCTAAATCTAAGGGCAATGTGGTTAATCCGGATGAGATGGTGGAGCAATTTGGCGCTGACTCCCTCCGCTTGTATGAAATGTTCATGGGGCCACTGGAAGACGCTAAGCCGTGGGATCCGCGTGGAATTGTCGGTCTGCACAGATTTTTGCAGCGCGTTAATTCTTTGCCGGTCACCGAGGCATCCACGAGTTCAGAGGTTCGGCGATTACTGCACCAAACCATCAAGAAGGTGACAGGGGATATTAAAGGATTCCATTTCAATACCGCTATCAGCGCCCTGATGGTTTTGAGTAATAAAATGGAGTCGCTCAATGAGGATTTCGTAAAATTGCTTTTCCCGTTCGCTCCGCATCTTTCTCAGGAACTCTGGTCTCGGATAGGGAATAAAACTTTCTTGGATGAAGAGCCGTGGCCGACTTGGGATGAAAAAATGACTATAGAGGACGAATTTGAACTGATCGTTCAAGTGAATGGAAAAATGCGGGATAAGTTTTTAGTGGCGCGCGGAATTTCTCAAGCCGATGCGGAAAAGTCCGCGTTAGCTCGAGAGGCAGTCAAAAAATGGATCGCGGATGGTTCTCTCAAGAAGGTGATTTTTGTAAAAGATCGCTTGATAAATTTTATAGTTTAACCGCTTCACAAGCCGCCAGTTAACCGATAATATGAATAAGCGCTATGTGTGGCATTTCCGGATACATAGGCAAGAAAGAGGGCTTACCTATTGTTTT
>CAZJFE010000008.1:0-29904 GCA_964545345.1 uncultured Candidatus Saccharibacteria bacterium
CGGTGGAGGCGGCATCCATCCAAGTCAGCCCTTTGTGATCTTTCCAGGTGGCGCCGGTGGTGGAACTATATAGCGCGAGTTCCGGGCGCGCCAAGGCGAGGCGCTGATCCTGAAAAACCGAGATACGCCCGATCACATAAATATTTTCGTCATGCAAACGCTTGATTAATTTATTCAGCTGGGGGATTCTCAGCTCCACGGCGTTGTATTTTTTCGGAAGCTCTAACTCGGTGTTGTAAGCCAAGTAGCCGGAGTAATCTTTCACATCAATCACGACCGCGTTTAATTCCGTCTCTTTAATCAAATCAATTATGTACCGCAACTTCTTCTCACTACTAGCCGACCAGCTGGTGGCGTAGATGGCTTTAATTTTGTCGGGCGGGAACGAAAGCGGCTTTTGCGGCTCAATATCGGTGACCTTGGGAATGACGGCTGGAGGCGGAGGAGTCGCCTTTTTTTCAATTCCCGGGTCTTCGTCTTCGCTAACGTTGATCAAGATATCGTTGGATTGTCTAGAAAATAAAAAAAGGCCGAGCCCAATTAACCCCAAAAATAAAACAATTGTAACGCTCCTCACGCGCATCAGGTGATGTCTAAATACCCTCCTTTCTCAATTGAAGGCCACGACTATAGCCTAGATTTCGCGAAGCGACGACGAAGGTGTGTATCACACTCCAAGGAGAAGCGACAAAGAAATCGGCTATAGTCGGGCCTCCCGGGAGGGTAAGGAAATTTTGATCAAGCTCTGCGTTAAATTTACTGGCGGCATGTTCATGCCGCGGCGTAAATAAGCCTTGAGCTTGAATAAAAATTTCTCTTATCAATTGGGAAAAAGGGAATTTGGACATCACTGTTACCTTAATTTTACCTTAACGACGCTCGAACGTAAAATGACAAATCACCCAAAGCGAAGCCAGATAGTTTATCCGGAACATCCCGTCTTCCCAACAGCGAATGAGGACTTCGGCAAACTCCGTGAGCAAAGTCGCGGAGCCGGTTTTGCTTGGAGCCGTTCGTTAATTCTCGAACGGAAAACCGGCGAGCGCCTAGTGGTGCCGTTTGCCGCCGGAGCAAACGGACACCCGGTTGCTGTAGGAGTTTGGCGAAGCCCGAGTGAGCCATTGACGGAATGAGGAAAATATCATACAATCTTCGGTAGAACGATTTAGCATGGAGCTAAATCTTGAAAAATTTCATCACGATGTTCAATGAGAGGAATCTGCAATGTTTGCTGAACCACAGACGGCGACGAAGGGTTCTGCTTTCGTAAGAGTCTTAAAACTGGACGAAGATCGCGATCCGAAAAATTGGACTCACATTTTGCTGGTGCATAACAAGCGAAAACCAATCCCCGAGAAAAAGCGCGAGTGGAAAACACCCGGCTGGAGTATGCCCGGTGGAGGGATCCAGGATTACGCCAATTACGCCGACTCAAAATATGAGATGCCCGATGGATGCGAGTGCGAAACTCCGATTGAAGCGGCGTTGAGAGAAATGTTTGAAGAAGCTCACAAAATCATTGATATCCGTCATGACCGGACCGATAACAGCCCCACCAATGAGAGCCAAAGATTACTGGATCTTCTCACTAACCTCAGCTTGGAACGCGCCGGTAAGCGTGCGGTGGGAACCGCCGCCTATACCTACGCTACCCAGGAACTGATCAAAACCGTTCACGCGTACACAAAGCGAGTGCTGGAGATGGGCGTTATTGAATTCAAATTTGAAGACGACACCAAGAAGGATCGCCCACCCGCGTTCGTCTTTGAAGTTTGGTCGGACGATCTCTATCTTGGAGAAGCGCTGACTCCCGGCTTCCATGACGATGGCAAAAATACCGATAAAGCCGAATGGTTCTCGCGGGAAACGGTAGACAATTTCACCGCTTCCTTCTTCGCTAACGCGACCGCCTACTATGATCATCTGAACAAGATCAAGGATCACGAAATTTACCGGATGGCCTCGGAAGAGCGCCGGAAACTGACCGAGAAGATGACACCGGAAGAAATCGCGGCTTTGGCCCCGATGGTGGAAGTTCCACATCCGGGCAAGCCACCTCTCTACATCTACCGCTCCACGCTGGAGCGGCTGGATCTAAAACCGAGATAATCTACCCCCCGTCCCTAATCAGGACGGGTTTTTTATTGTAGAATTAGGGAATGGCCCTAGCGATTTACCGAAAATACCGACCGAAAAGTTTTGAGGAATTAATCGGCCAAAAGGAGATTATTCAGGTTTTACAAAATGCCGCTAAGCAAGACAAGCTGGCTCACGCCTATCTTTTTTACGGCCCGAAGGGAACCGGCAAAACGACCGTCGCCCGGATGATCGCTAAACTCGCCAACTGCGAAAAACGACGAGACGACAAAAAATTCCATCAGCAGGGTGAACCCTGCAATCAATGCGACCGCTGTAAAGATATTGACGCCGGCCGGGCTTTGGACGTAATTGAAATTGATGCCGCCTCCAACCGGGGCATTGATGATGTCCGCGAACTCCGGGAGGGTATCCGGGTCTCCCCTTCCTCCTACGAACGAAAAGTAGTCATCGTGGACGAGACTCACATGCTTACCCGGGAAGCTTTCAACGCGCTTTTAAAAACTCTTGAGGAACCACCGGCGCACGCGATTATTGTCTTGGCCACCACGGAGCTGGAAAAGGTTCCGCCGACGATCGTCTCCCGCACCCAGCGCTTCAATTTCCGAAAACTGACCATTGAAGAAATTCTGACTAAGCTAAGAAAGATCGCCGCCACCGAAAAAATCAAAGCGAGTGACGACGCCCTGGAATTGATTGCCTCCTGCGCCGAAGGCAGTTTGCGCGACGCCGAATCTCTCCTGGATCAGTTGGCCAGTATCAAGTCGGACGTGGAGCTGGAAGATATTGAAAAAATCATCGGCAAAGTCGGCCAATCCAAAACCGCCGCATTCTCGGATTTGATTTTAACCGCCGACCTTTCAGGAGCTTTGAAATACATCGCCGACCTCAATTCCGGCGGCTACAACCTGGTGGATTTTAATAAAGAGTTGATTCAATATTGGCGCAGATTGTTGAGTTTGAAATTTGACGCCACCATTGAAGAACTGCTCAAACAGGAACTGACTAAAAAAGAAGTGGAAAAAATGAAAGAGCAGAGCGTTAAATTGTCAGCAGAAAAACATCTGAAATTTGTAAAAGATTTGATCCGGGCCTACAGCGAAATGCGCTATTCCCCTTTTGCCGCGGTTCCGTTGGAAGTAGTGATTATTGAGAACTTACAAAAAAGCTCCGCGTAATGCGGAGCTTTTAAATAATCTGGGCTTTAGAGGTTCAGGGCCATCTCTCTACCTAAAGAGAGTAACGTCTCGTATCGTTCCAAGCACCCGGGGCACATGCGAACTTTCCGTCCACGGACCGAGCAAATCCGGGTACCCGAGCCGTAGCCGCTCTTAAATTCATGCCCGCAATGTTCGCAAGTATGCACACTGCGAATCTCGGCCCAGGCCACTAACTTATCCATCGCGCTACCGCCATGTCCGACATACATAATATTAAGTTTGCCATCACGGCATTCCAGCTGAGTGATCCGGAAAGTTTCATCCATCCGAAACTTTGCCGCCCCGCAAAAACCGGCAACGATCGCGAACCATCCATCGCCAAAATTGAACCGGCACTCGGCGCCAATGAACGGAAAACGCGTACGCAGATCGGCGACCTTCTCGGAATTCATATGGCCTCCTCTAAAAAGGGTTGTTAAGGTGACGACGTATTATAGCATACTTATTATATTTTTGCAAGCCGAAACTATTGTAAAAACAACGAATAAATTTTAAAATGGAAGCAGACAATTGAAAGGAGCAATAGTGCTCAAAAAGTTTTATGCTGTAACGCAGACTTCTATTTACGAAGTTAAAGATACCGAAGACGGACCGCTCGCCACGAAGATTGCTCTCCGCGGCGACAGCGCTATCCCGGTCGGAGATCCACTGAAGTATGGCAATATGCTTTCGGTCGGTCACAATCTGATTATGTATCAGACCGAAACGCGCCGTGAGCTTTCCCTTTGGGGCGAACATGGCGGGCACAGCTCTCCCGTCGTGGCGCTAACCCTGAAGAAGTCCGACGCCGAAAAATGCTTTGCTTCCGAAACCACGAAAAAGTGCGACCCCGACTGGGCGGAACACACCAAAGCCGTCCTGCGCGCCATCGGCAAAGATCACCCGAACTTCTCTGTCCCCTCCTCGCCCAGTCTCCGCCTGATGGATCCGTCGTTGCTTTAAACCCAAAACACCCCGCGACTAACGCGGGTTTTTTATTGAACAGGCATATGCTATAATTATAATAATATCCGTTGTTCAGTATGTATCAAGATCTAAAAAAACTGGCTATAAAAATGCGACGTGAAGGATTCTCCTATTCCGAAATACTCAAAAAAATCCCCGTGGCTAAATCCACTTTATCACTATGGCTACGGTCGGTTACTCTCACGACTAGACAACAGCAAAAACTAACCAACAAGAAGCTAATCGCCATACAAAAGGGCGGGCAGGCCAGACATAATCAGCGCTTAGCTCTGATGAGCCGCATTGAACAAGAAACCAAACAGGACGTTAAATCACTGGATAATAAACATCTCTGGCTAGCTGGTGTAATGCTTTACTGGGCGGAGGGGTCAAAAGAGAAAAAGCACAACATAGGCCAGCCACTCTGTTTTAATAATTCAGATCCGCGGATGATCAAGTTTTTCGTGAAGTGGCTAATTGAGATAATTGAAGTTGATCCTAATGACATTAAATTTTCAATCTACATACACAAGGATGCTGACGCCAAAAAAGCTCTGAGTTTTTGGTCAAAAACTCTATCTTGCGATAAGAGCACAATTCCAGTATATTTCAAGAAGCCCAAGCACAAAACAAACCGTAGAAACACTGGTGAGGGCTATAATGGCCTTTTAAGAGTGGGGGTTCGGAAGAGTTCAACTCTAAATCGCCGAGTAGCCGCTTGGATAAGTCATATTTGTAACTATTGCGGGATCGTCTAATGGTAGGACACGGGACTTTGAATCCCGGTATCTAGGTTCGATTCCTAGTCCCGCAGCAAACTTGAAATAGTTCGAACTCCAAACAGCTATATGTCAAAAGAAATTAATCTAGATAAAACCAAAGACAAAATTCGCGAAGTGGTGTGTAGTCGTTGCGATAACACAACAAATCATAAAGTTTGTAGCTCGGTATCGTTCAGTTGGGGGAATGATGACGTACAAGGAGTGGATACACACGAAATAATTCGCTGCTTAGGGTGTGACAGTATTTCTTTTCGTATTGGCTCTAGCAATTCTGAAGATTTTGAAGCAGATGATAAGGGGAACCTTTTCTATCCTGAATCTGAAGAAATATACCCCAGTCGTCTAATGGGCCGCGTACCCCTTGAGGATATATATTCATTGCCGGATAAAGTACGCTCTATTTACAAAGAAACTCATGCGGCCTTGTGCACAAAGTTAAAAATCTTGGCTGGGGTGGGCATTAGGGCGTTAGTTGAAGCTGTTTGTTCCGAAAAGGAAACAGAAGGAAGAAATCTTGAGGGAAAAATTGATGACCTAGTTAAAAAAGAAGTTTTAACAAAAAGAAATTCCGAAATCTTGCACAAAACTCGCCTTTTAGGGAACGATGCGGCTCACAAAGTAAAAGCTCCATCTGACTCTGAATTAGATGTAGCTTTTGACATTGTAGAAAATCTTTTGGAAACTGTTTATATAATCCCGAAAAAGGCTGAGCGATTGAAATAGCGCGTTCCTAGGATCATCAAAACAATATTACAAAACTACTTAAATTATCCTTACAGGGCTTGAACCCAAGAAGTTCTAGCTCGAGACGGCCAGCAAAAGAGATGGGAAACGAAACCGATCACCAATCATTCATCCTGAAACCATCACGGGCGCATGTTGGCGGTGTTGGCGTCTTTGCATTGCACGACATTATACAGGGTACAAAATTGGTTCTTCACACTGATGGCTACCAGCAGGAAGTCCGCAGCGCCAAAGATGTTCCAGAGTTGCTCCAAATGTATTGCACCTCTCTGGAAGATGGAACCTTGCGGTGCCCGAAATACTTCAATGCAATGGACGTTGGGAATTACCTAAATCATTCAGCAACACCGAACGCACACAAAGACCAAAATGATTCATTCTTTGCTACGTGCGACATCAGAGCAGGAGATGAGATTCTTATTGATTACCGCACACTCGGAGAACCCGAATCGACCTGGGAGGATTATTACCGCTGAACGGGGTTTGAACCCAAGAAATTCTAGCTCGAGACGGCCAGCACTGTTGTAGAAATTAGCTTTCAGTGGTATAATATCCGCGGAACTCTGACAAATAAAAGGAGGTGGCTATGACCACTGGAACGGAAGACCCCGATATTCGCGATCTGGTGATCGTCGGCGCGGGCATTACCGGCACGTCAGTGCTGTTCGCCCTAAGCGCGGCATCCAACGTTAAGAAGATCACGATTTTGGAAAGGTATTCCGGCGTCGCGCTGGTAAACTCGCATCCGCTGAACAACAGCCAAACTTCACACGATGGCAGTACCGAGACGAATTACAATCTGGATCACGCTCTGGAAGTGCAGAGAGCGGCTAAGCTCCTACGAGGTTACGTGGTGAAATCCGGCAAACCCGGACTTTTCAAAAAGACTCACCGGATGGTATTGGCCGTTGGCGAACAGGAAGTCACGATGCTGATCCTTAGATTTGAAATTTTTAAATCCCACTATCCCGACCTGCGACTGATCGGCCCGAAGGAGCTCGCCGAAATTGAACCGAAGATCATGGAAGGCCGCCGTTCGCGTGAACCGGTCTGCGCGCTGATCAGCACCGAAGGATACGCGGTAAATTATCAGGCGACCTCGCAATCCTTCCTGGATGACTCGCAACTCCTGAATACCGATATCCAATTCCAGCCGCTTACGGAAGTGATCAAAGTCTGGCGGCGGCAGGACAAAATCTACGTGATTGAAACGAACCGCGGAACCTTCCGCGCCAAGTTCGTGGAATTCGCCGCCGGACCGTACAGCTTAAAGTTCGCTCACGAACTCGGCTATGGCAAGGAATACACCATCCTCTCGGTCGCAGGCAGTTTCTTTACCGCCAAGGAAAAAGTCCTGGGTGGGAAAGTCTACCGGTGCCAGAAGGCAGGAATGCCTTTCGCGGAAATTCACGGAGACCCGGACGTTTTGAACCAGCAGATTACCCGCTTCGGGCCGACTACTAAACCGATCCTTCTGATGGAACGGCACAAGTACCGGACCTTCGGCGCTTATCTGAAGATGGGATTGTTCACGATTGCCGGTCTGATCAGCCTGCTGAAAATTACTCTGAAAAAGCGGATCTTCTGGTACGTAATTAAAAATCTCTTTTACGAGATGCCGGTCATCGGCCGCTGGTTGTTCACTAAGGAAGTGAAGAAGATTATCCCGACGATTCAGGCGAAAGATCTGGAAATCCGGCAGGGAGCCGGTGGAGTCCGTCCTCAGATTGTTGATAAGCGCACCGGCGAACTCCAGATGGGCGACAAAACGATTCTCGGCGATAACTGCATTTTCAACACCACTCCCTCCCCCGGCGCCTCGGTCTGCCTGGCCAACGCTATCCGGGACGCGGAGCGGATCGTGAAAGCGCTCGGTCCTGACTACCGCTTTGACCGGGCCGGGTTGGAAAAAGAACTGATGAGCGCTCCTCCACCCGTTCAAGTGTAAAACTTCACCGAGCACATAATTTATGTGCTCGGTTTTTTGTAAATTACTTTTCTAACAATGCCCCGGATAACTCAACTTCGTTAAAACCGATGATTACTTTTCTTCCTACCATTACCACCGGAACAGCGTATTGCTCGGAAACTTTAAATAATTCGGATTGGATGGATTCCTCTCGAACATTTTTTACCTGAAATTCAAAATTATGATCTTTCAGCCACTTGGCGGTTAGATCACTAAAGTAAGTGTCGGGATCGCAATAAAGGATGATTTTTTTAGCCATAATTAACGACCTCTAATATTATAGAAAACATTACCGGCTGGCGACATGCCGGTATGAGAATCAAAATAAGCATCCGGAGCAAACGGATAGGTCATCATTGGTTGATCAGTCAAAATTCCGCCTCCAGAGATAACTTTATTGACTGCCTCCTGCATCGCCTGGTCGTAGCGGCCGTCTCCATATAATTTTTCCGCAAAGGCCGCCGGCCGAAAATCGTTGACGGTGAGGCCGGAGCGAATTATTTTCCTAGCAACAAACCGATCCCCATCCATCAGATAGGCCACAACACTAGCATTCGCAACGTCTTCATAAAGACCAAATTTGTAGGCGCCTCCAGAGAGATTAACACAGCTAGTCCACGGCTTTAGTGTGGAGGCCTGAAGAATGTCTTTCAAGTCGGAAGAAATCACCAGATCCAAGGAATGCTCCTTCCCCTGCTCAAATTGCCCGAGAATTGGATTTTGCGGGCTAACACCCAATTTAATCAGGGTTTTGGTAACTTTATCTTTATTACGATCAACGCCAGCCGGCCATTCCAAGTTCATAATCCCCAAAAAGGTATCAACTTTTGCTTTGAGCAACCGGGATTCCTCGCTCCTCAATAATAAACGATATCGCCCGCAAATCTTATCAAGAAAATTATTTTTCTCCTTGCGCCTCTCCAACGATTTATTCGCGCGATCCTGTTCGATCAGCGAGCCTAGCTCCGGCGACGCCGGTAAATTAACCTCAGAAGAGACGCTTTCCACTTTCTCCAAGGTATATTCTCTCGAGCCAAGCTCGGAATACCAAACTCCCAAAAATTCTTTCTGTCGATCAAAAGAAGCCGGAGATTTACTTAATTTAATATCATTGAGACGAACAAATCCTCGGGTTTGGATATAAACTTCTCCGAAATTTTTCCGAATATATTCTTCCGGCCCCCCGGCGGCAGAAACCTCTTCCGCGATTTGGCCCAGTCGTGGATAACGCCGCAATAATGTTTTCCGCAATTTCTTATCCTCAAATACCTTGGTAAAAATTGAATCAACTGCTTCCGTTCCCTGAAATTCTCTTCTAAAGGAGGATCGGTTAATCGGAAAACTGCTGATCACCAGCTTATTAGCGCGCGCCGATTGCTCGGCTTGATCCAAAATAGTGGAATCAAATTCCAAATCAAAACGTTCGCTCAACTCCATGGCCCTCAAAGCGCGCGCCAGAGTGCCGTTCGGAACTAAAATTTCCGGAAGCTGATCGTGAGAAAGCGTACCTGCCAAATAGCGCTCCAAATCCTCCTTTCTTCTTGCGTAATAACCCGCGGAGATATCAACCTCCATAAACTCGTCCCATAATAAAACACTCGGCTCTTCATAAAACGTGGATTCCAGATGAAGATGTGAATCGGAGACTCTAACTAAATGAATCGGCCTATCTTCATAGCTATTCTTTTTCACCCAATTCTCTAACCTGAGAAACTCCGTTTCATCAAGAACTGGTCTAACCTCCTCAATATTTTTAAAGACGGCGATTTTCATTGATTCGTCGGTGGCTACCGAATCAGGATTGGTTAGAAAAATATCTATATCTTTGACTTTTTCCCTGCCCCGACCCAACATTTCGGCAAAAAGCGCCGAACCTTTAATATACATCGCGCGGTGCTTCCACTGCCGCCGTTCCGGACTGAGAGGTTTCTCCATGTACGGGAAAGCCAAGTCGTAACCGCCGCTCAGTTCCGGGTAGCTGGCGGTCAATATATTTCTCAAACGCTCGGCCTCAGGTGTTTTGATCTTGCCTAAAGCCACGATTCCCGAAACGACGTTATTCCTCCAGATAATCTCCTGATCGGCGCCCGGAGAATCAGGAGGAAAATCGGAATTAGTCACCACGTGCTCGGCAGAGATCCTGGCAAACTCCGCTATCAGCCGAGGCACTTCCGGACTGTTCTGACTTTTAATAATTCTTAGAATGTCTTTGCTATATAATGCCCTACCGTCGCTGGCGCTGTCCAAAAGTAAACGCTTGTACACCGGCAGAGCCGCCTCCATGGAAAGATCGGCTAAAAAAATCATTCCACGACCGATATTGGCATAAGCCCCGCCTTTTATCTCCCGATAAATTTGGCTGGCTATTCTTGCCTGAAATTCTTTCGGCTCCCGCTGAATTCTTTCTCTATACTCTCCAACAACCCAGTGCTCTTCCCCAAACCAACCAGCGGCACTAGGAGAAAACGGCCCCGTATCAAACAAATTCGCTACCCAATCATATTCCTCATCACTCAACCGATCTGATGGTTCCAACTCGGGGAGGTCCACCGGCCCGTTCAATAACTCCGGCAACCGCTCTTTGACGGATGCTCTGGCCACTTCCAGCGATTTTTTAACGACGCTAAATTTTTCATACAACTCTTTTAACGCTTGGAAGGCGGCCGGCTGTTCAAATTTATTCAAAACGCCCATAGCCGTAGCAATATCCAAATTCGCCATCGCGAAGTCACCTTGAATCACGTCCGGAAAACGCTTAACCAGTGAATCCAGGAGTTCAATTCGCTTTGAGACAAATATTGAGATGGGCGCTATTGAAGAATCGCTTTTTGCTCTACTCAATATTTCCAGAAGCAAAACAGAGGCGCTCCGATCATTCACCGTGGCTTGTAAAAAATCCTCACTTACCATTAGCCGCTCCATAAATGGAATGATCTGTGAAACACCCTTCTCTCCGAGAATCTTAAGTGCCAAATAATAATCAACCGAACCAGCCAACACCTCATCCATCAATAGTTCAACAAAAGCGTCGGAACCAAAATGATTCTCTATTTCCTCAACGGCGCACTGTTCGGCGCGAATTGATCCGGACTTGATTAAATCAATCTGAAGACGAAAATACTTCTGCTCTTCCGATGTCATTTGATCAAAAAGCCGCTCTTTTTTTGGAACTTCGCCAGTAGGCGGATTTGCCGCGGGAACTTCCGGATTTTGCGGATTCTCTTCCGGATTTGGTTGAGACTCAAATAATGGCATCCACCATAATTCTACATCAGCGGCGATCGTCGTCAAAGACTTCGTAGTAACATAGCAGTGCCATTGAGCCCAATAAAATGAAAAAGAACAGCTCCTCAAACGGGAAGGTCTGCCCCAACAAAGTCACCTGCCCGATGAACTGCTGGCCGGGAAAAGACCATTGATTTAGCCGCAAAGCCGTTAATTCGTAGATCAAATTGAAGATCGCGAAGTAGGCGGCGACTTTCAAAAATTTACCCGACAGCCATGGTAACAGCATTAAAACTAAAACCACCGGGGCTAAAGCCAACACGGCGCCGGATTTCAGATAGAAGTAGCTAATATCCAACTTTTCCGGCCTAACCGCGGCCAACAGAAACACAAAACCCGCCGCCAAAGCCGTCCCGATCACCAGCCAGCGCATAGACGACGGCAGAGAATTCCTGGAAATTTCCCGGTCAAAGAAATATTCATAAAACATCACTACAAAATAAACAGAAAACGCGCCCCAGAGAATTTGCTCAACGGAAGTAAAGTTAAAAATCTTTTGGCCGAGTAACCCCGAAGAAGTATGCAATGCCCAGGCCTTAGTCAGATGCGCCAAGTAATCAACAATCGCGTAGCTTGGCGCGCCGAATAAAACAGCGAAGAGAGCCGATTTCCTGATCGCGGCGGGATTCAAAATAGAAAGATAAACGCTCGGAACCAAATAAAACAGAATCAACGACAGCCATAAATCCGCCTGCCAATACAAAGAAGCCACTGAGGCCAAAATCGGGTAAACAACTAAAGCCGCCAGATGTAGCCGGCGAAAATTAAAACGCGTCATGAGCATCGTGATATCTATTGGAAGCGTCAGTTCCATGGACATCTAGGTCATCTCCCCCTGCTCGAACATCAAAAGGAAGCTCTGATTGCATAAAAATATCATTAGTATCAATTCCAATCGTTGAATTAAGAGTCTGGAGAAACTCGCCCTGTTTATTGGTTTGAGCGCCTAATGCCACCTGCGCGCCTGGGAAAATTTCAATAAAATCCGAGCTACAGCCATTATAACCGGTCATATAATCACTCACGAGATCCTCCAGATAAGTAAAGGTGGCGTTTTTCGTACTGCTATTAACGCCATCGGAAACCGTCCAAGGGTTGACCGCGTTAGCGCCACAGGTAGTAATTGTCCAATCACTTTCTCGATAACCGTGCCACTGCCAATGAATAGTATTAAGATCTTCAGCAAACTCCTCAACAATTGTCTGGTAGCCAACGATACGGGAAACGTCCGTGAAGTTATTAGTATCCACGATCATTTCGTTGTAGTTGCTTAATTGGTAAAAAGTTCCGACATCGGAAGAATCCTCCTGGAAAATAATTAAATCCTGATCGGTATCATCCATTGCCAACCCCTCAACTGTAAAAGTGGTCGCGGAAAAATCAGTCAGTTTGGTCCGCTCTAAACCGGAAATAGTTCCATCGCTATTGCGGGTGATAACGAAGGTGTAAATCTCATCACCGGTGTCGTCGGTTAACAAGATATTACCACTGCCAAGTCCGCGATCACTGGAAGTGAGAGTAATCGCGTTCACGGTAACATCGTCCAGCTTGTGCGGTGAGCTAGCCAGAGCTTCCGCCAATACCCGACTGTCGCCATCAACCAATTGAGCAATGGTCGTGTCACCGCCCTGCGCGTTATTTATATAGTAGATGTCAGTTTCGCCCTCATCGGTGTATTCGTCCTCCGTGAAAATTACGTTTCCCTGAGCGTCAAAAAATAAGTTATCAATTTCTCCCCGGCTGCTAGCGACCGTTGTGAAAGAAGTACTCACATTACAATCCGCATCAATATCAAAACGCAGCAACTTATTATCAGTAGTATTAACGTTCAAATCCGGATCATCAACCACATAAAGGACTAGTCCGTTAGGAGAGGCGGCAATGGAATCGGCTTCAAATAGCGCATCAGTCAGATCAGTCCGCGTCACTGCCGTACTACTGCTATAAGTGCCGTCGGATTCCAGAGCAAAACACCAGAATTCCTCACCGGCGCGATCCGCCACCATCATCTTTCTGGCGCTCCCGACAAAAGTGAAGCCACGTGGGTTATCAAAAAGTCCGGGGCTGGTTGTATCACTAAAGATATGCGTTGGCGGAGAACAGCCACCTCCGTAGGGAATCAGGTATAAGGCGTCCGTATTGCCCGATCCGGCAATATTCCGCGAATAATAGGTTCCAATATCACTGCCCAGTAGAAATCCCGGACTGTTAGTGACTCCAGTACAAAAAGCCGTTCCCCCGCTCAAAGCGGAAGTATCGTCAGAAGTGGAAGCATCGGCGCCAGTGCCGGTTGGGTTAAGTTTGGATTTATCAGTAGTACCAATAATCAATGCTCTAGCGTTCTTGTTGCGAACTAATTCTCTTAAAGGAAAGAGCAGGGTGTTACTATCATCATCCCAGTGGGGAGACCCAAGCAGTAAAAATTGGCTGGCGCTACCGCCGGTAATGGTTTTATAATTCGCAACTCGGAAAATTACGTTCACTACTGTATCTTTCACCGAATCGTCCTCACGAATCCAAATAAAAGATTCGCTACTGGAGGCCACGGTAACTTTCACCAACTCCAAACCTGCTCCCAAGGCGGCAAGGGCGGCGCCATCAGTAGAAAGCGATTCCTCTTCAGCGGCAGTTAAAGTTTGATCCGAGGTAAAGGAAATAATATCGGCAATCGCGGTCCGCAAAGCGGTGGTAGCATTCGCGTCGTTGGCTAAAATCGTGGTAGTCGCGATCGTAATACCATCGTAAAGCTCGGTGTGATCAATAACCGCCTGTTCAAAATCGCTTTCGGCGGTATATGTAATCGCATACAGCGTAGATGAGGCAACTGTATCACCACTGCCGGTAGGGGCATTTTTACCTGGGGCTTGGAATTTGTGAGCAATCTGAAACCCGCAAGATTGATTATCCCGATTTTTAATCGTGTAGAGGGTGGCCGGTTCAGAAATCTTTAACTGCAAAGAACCGCCGCCGTGCACTTGAGAAAAAACTTTATTGTTACGGAAAATCGTGCATGGGGCCTGATCACCACCGCAAATCCAGTGCAAAGTATAACGCTCATCCAGCGTGACAACATCTTCCAAATCTACCCCGCAGGCGTTTTTATGGACATCGGCAATCCGGTCAAAAATCCTAGCCACTACGGGGCGCAGGACTCCCCCACTCAAATCAAAGGGACTATACAAAAACGGCAGATCGGAAAGCTTGGAAATTTGCCGGTCTATCCCGCTGGTTGGCAACCATAACAAAATCCCCACCACTCCAGCGGTCAGAAGAAAAGAAAACCAGAAGGGATGCTTGGACATCGGTTAATTGAATTATACCATCCCACTTATTTTCTATATGTCTGGTACGTGTAGCAGAATGAGCTGGCTAGAATTTTCACTCGGAAAATGTAAAAATCAACGTAATGAAAGAACGTGGATTCGCGCAGGTTTTACTTCTCGGCGCCTTACTGGCAGTCATTTTAGGAGTTGGAATTTACAGTCACCAAAGTCGCCTTGCTCTGGGCGACGACCAGAAAGCCCAGCCAGCCCAAGAAAATCCCAAAGAAAACCTAATTAAAATGGGCGACGACAGTTACGACACAAAGGAACTGACGATCAACAAAGGCGACACGGTAACTTTTGAAAATATTGGAACTCAGCAACGCTGGCCGGCTTCCAATATCCATCCCTCACACAATATCTACCCGGAATTTGATTCCAAGAAAAAAATGGCTCCGGGAGAAAAATGGAGCTTTAAGTTTGACCAACCGGGAGTTTGGAAATTCCACGACCACCTCAGGCCGTCTATTCTCGGAGTGATCACGGTTAAAGGTGAAGCGCAAGCCGCTAAGGCGGAACCAAAAAAATCCTTGCCAAATCCTTCCGCAACCGACAGCGCGAAATTTAGTAAAACCAATATCATGGTGGCCCTAAAAACTGAGACCGAAATGAGGTATTGGTTAGAAACAGTTGGGCCGAAAAAGATTATGGAAAAACTGCTTGCCGACACCGGCGGCGGCTCGGTCGTGGACTGCCACCAGGAATCCCACACGGTGGGACGACTGGCTTACCAAATTTACGGCGCGGTTGCCTTTAAAGACGGCAACGCCTCCTGTCACTCCGGCTACTATCACGGCGCGATTGAACAGCTCCTGAAAGAAAAAGGCACGACTAACCTTTCCAAGGTTATCAATGAGGTCTGCGAAAGTTTCGCTACCCAATTTGGAATATTTGAATGTTTGCACGGAGTCGGACACGGCGTTTTGGCCTTTGACGACTACGACATGCCGAAAGCCATCAAAACCTGCCAGCTCTTGAAAGACGCCTATTCCATTTCCTCCTGCTATGGCGGAATGTTTATGGAAAATATCGTTACCGCCCAGGGATCTGGTGGCAGTAAAGATCATGAGACCAAGTGGGCGAGCACCGACCCTCATTTCCCCTGCAATAGCATTGATCAAAACTTTGAAGTGCAATATCAGTGCTATCAGATGCAAACCAGCTGGATGCTCAGTTTATTTGATTACAACTTTGATCGGGTGCAAAAGGAGTGTTTCAAAGCCAGGGCGGATATGATTGATGTCTGTTTCAAAAGCTTCGGCCGCGATGCCGCCGGTCATACTCTGCGCAATCCTTTCAAAATCAGAGACTTGTGCGCCAAAGTGCCGGATGTCCAAAACTATTACTATATCTGCGTTGTCGGAGCGACAAATGTGATCATTGATTTTTGGGGTGATGGACTAAGCACCCAGGCCACCGAACTTTGCCGAATCCTTCCTGAAACCGGTAAACGCTCTTGCTACACGACTCTGGCCAGCCGCCTGAATGATCTCTTCAACACCAAAGAACGCCGCCAGCTGATTTGTGATACTTTTGAAGCGGACTACAAAAACCTATGCGTGAACAACTAGTTATCTTGGCGGGCGGACAGGGTAAGCGAATGAATTCCGACCTACCTAAACCGCTGATCAAAATTGCCGGAAAAACAATTATTGAAAATTTGTTGGAACGAATGCGCCCCCTATTCCCGCAACCGGTGATCGTGATTGGATATAAAGGTAATTTGATTAAAGAATCACTCGGCTCTTCCTATATATACGCCGAACAGAAGGAGCAAAAAGGTACCTCCGACGCCCTGCTGGCGGCTAAGGAGGCGTTGGCCGGAGTAGAAACCGTCGCAGTTATGCCCGGAGATCATCCGCTGGTCAGTTTAGAAACTATTCGGGAGTTATTAAATTTGATTCGAGAGAAGAAAACCGTGATGACTCTGGCTACGCTAAAATTCCAGGATTTTGAAAATGAAGGAAAGGTGATGGCGCGGGCGGGGCGAATTATTCGCAACGCGGACGGTTCGGTAAATAGAATCGTGGAATTCAAAGACGCCACCGAGGAAGAACGAAAAATCACCGAAATTAATCCCAGCTATTATTGCTTTGATACCAAATGGCTGTGGGAAAATATCGGCAAAATTACCCCAAATAACGCGGCAAAAGAATATTATCTGACCGATCTTCTGGGAATCGCCACCGAGCAGGGTCATAAAGTCTATTCCGTGGAAGTAAAAAACCCTTTTGAAGGCATGGGAGTAAATACCCCGGAAGAATTGGCAGTAGTTGAAAATTACCTGAAAAAATCCTAATATAGCGTCAGCTCTGGAGGAGCCAGAAATTGAGAATCGCGATTCTGATTCCCTGCTACAACAACGCCAAAACGATCGTGTCGGTCATCAATAACATTCACGATATAATGGAACGGCCTTTTCTGTCAGATGACTGCTACATCCGGGTGGTCAATGATGGCTCAACAGATGAAACCAACAAAATACTTCAAGATTACCTGAAAACTGCCAAGCGTGGAGATAACTTAAGTGTGGATTCCTGGGCGGCTAATGAAGGAGTGGGCGCTGTTACCAAAAAGGGTCTAACGATCCTCTCCGGAGAAAAGAAAAAGTTTGATCTTGTTATCAAACTTGATGGCGATGGCCAACACAATCCGTTCGCGCTAACGGAAATGATCACACAACTAAGATTTGGCGCCGATCTGGTGATTGCTTCCCGCTTTCATGAAGAGTCGGAACAAGTGAATACTCCGATTGATCGCCTGCTGTTGAACCGGGTCTTCGCCGGAGTGGTGAGAGAAATCACCGGTTGGAAGATTACCGACGCCAGAAGCGGCTTTATGGGAATGAAATGGAAATACGCTAAAGCGATGACGCCACAACTGATTACTAAACGCTATGGCATCCCAATGGAAATTGTCCTGCGACTTTGGAAAATGAATCCGGAGGCAAAGGTGACGGAAATCCCCCATCCAGCGCTTTATGGAGGTGAATCGCTCACCAAAGATCATCGGCGGCGATATCAGGATGGCGGCGAAACGATTGAGCAAAAATCCGCTCGGGTCGCCGAAGCTTACGCGGCCGTCCTGCGAGTACTGGAAGATATGAAAGTTGATTCAAAGAAATTGCAAACGCCTAGCTAAGCTAGGCGTTTTTTTGTTGGGAAATTTTAGATATAATGTAGTCAGTTCCTGAAAATTCTCAATAGAAAGGTAAAAACCGAATGGCAATGCCACGCGATCTGCTTTTGGTGCGACATGGAGAGTCCGAACAAAATATCGCGAAAAAGAAATCCAAGAAGGGTGACCATAGTTTATTCACCAAAGAATTCCGGGGGCGACATAACTCAACTTTCCGGCTGACCGATAAAGGCCGAAAACAGGCGGAAACCGCCGGAAACTACATCCGGAAGAATCTTGGCGATAATTTCTATCGGTACTATGTCTCCGAATACTCTCGCGCTCTGGAAACTGCGGCGCTCCTGAAACTGCCACTAGCCAAATGGCGGATGGAATTCTATTTGAGGGAGCGCGACTGGGGCAAACTGGATGTGGTTTCCGAGGAAGATAAAAGCACGATCTTTAAAGAAGCGATGGAACAGCGAAAACGCGACGGATTCTTCTGGCGACCGCCGGGCGGAGAATCAATGTCGGCGGTCTGCTTGAGATGGGATCGCTTTATGAACACGCTGGCGCGCGAATGCGACGGCGACGGTAGAGTCATCGTGGTTTGTCACGGTGAAGTAATGTGGGCCGCCCGGGTACGGATGGAAAAGATGTCGCACCGGGATTATCAGGCGCTAGAGGCCTCGCCCCGGTCGCAGGACAAAATCCACAACTGCCAGATTCTGCACTACACCAGAGAAAATCCGGGAACTAGGAAGCTCTCTAAACATTTCGGCTGGATGATGTCGGTCTGCCCGACTGATCTCTCCCGCTCCAGCAACATCTGGGTTCCGATTCAACGCAAAGAATACACTAACGCTGAAATTCAAAAAATCGCGGAAGAAAATCCGAGAATGATTCAATAAAAAGCCACCCTACGCAGGGTGGCTGATTTTTTGCTTTTCCAGTCTTTCATTGATCGTCGGCTTAATTTGAGCGGCCAACTTCAGCTTGATCAAAACCCAGATCACTACCCAGGAAGGATCAAATTCGCTCTTGAGAAATCCCAACTTCGGCGAATTCTGATCGTGATGATGATTGTTGTGCCAACCCTCGCCAGCGCCGAGCCAACCCAAAAATGGAACGTTGGTAGCCGTATTATCATCAAAATTCTTGTATCCTCGAGCGTGCCCGACGCTATTGATACCGGCCGCCGTTCTCAAATAGAGATAAAGTTGGGCCACGAATGCTACGGCTCCCATCAGAAGACCCCACCAGCCGTAAAATGCTCCGAAAAACACCATCGTGAAAACTAGGCCAAACGATACTCCCAATGGTCCGTTTTCCAAAATAACGTCGGCTTTCGTCTTCGGAATTCCCCAGCAATATTCTTCCACGAGCTTCTGATCGTTGGCCGCCTCCGTATAATACTTTTCATGCGTCCAGAAAAGTTTCCAAAGCCCGATCAATAGCGGGCTGTGAGGATCGCCTTCCACGTCAGTAAACCGATGATGCTTGCGATGGACCGCTACCCAGCTTCTCATTGCCTGCCAGGTGAACATCCAGAGCCAAACCCGCATTACAAAGGCGAGCGCCGGAACCAGTTTAATGCCCTGATGCGTCATCGCCCGGTGCAAATAAATAGATGTGAGTAAACCATCAATCTGATGCGTAACCAAAACATACAAAATCGCGGTGATGAAGGGGTTCATCTGGCCCGTGTTAAAGATACTGGCTTTAAGATAGCACTAAATCTCCCCTAAATCTAACGTGTGGTCAAAATCAATCTTATCTGCAAAATCTTTCATGTGGCTAACTAAAATCAACGCTCCCTCATACTTACTCACGGCTTCGGCAATCACCGGCAGATGGCGGAAATTAATGTGGTTAGTCGGCTCATCTAAAATCAATAATCCGGGACGCTGTAAAATAAATCGGGCGAAGCAAAGCAGACCCTTCTGGCCTTCAGACAACGAACCGACTTTGTTTTTTAAAATCGCGTCAGTCAGCAAAAAGTTAGCGGCAGTAGCCCGCAACGTCTCCTCACTGCCGCCTTGCATCACCTCCGCCAAAGATTCGTAAACGGTTTTCTCAAAATCCAAATTCAAAAAATCTTGCTTGTAGTAACCAATCTTCACGCCGTCAGCAATTTCCGCCCCCTTAGCTTTATTGTTAGCCAAAAGTTCCAAAAAGGTAGTTTTACCGATGCCGTTCGGGCCTTTAATCAGCAATTTATTTTTCCTCTTTAAGACGATATTAGTCTTTTTCTGAACAGGTTTATGGTTCTTGATCACCGAGACTCCCTTAATCTCAAGGATCTTCCATTCCGGCAATTCAGAATTCTCAAAAGTCTGCACCGGAATCATGAAGTGATTGATGGTCTTGTCCTCTTTCCGGGTATCCACCAGTTGAGATTCCAGCTCCTCAATCGCCTCGCGCATCTTCCGAGCCACATCGCGCATCTTGCCTCCTTTCTGGGCAAAGAAATTGAACTGATCCTTGCGATTAGCAATATCTCGCTCCAAGCGGACATTCTCTTTGCGCTCTCGTTCAATCCGGCGAGTAATTTCCGTTACTACATCAAAATAATCACCCACGTATTGCTCTACCTGCTTGAGAAAAGAATCCAAATACAAAACTCCGTGGGTAAAGGAATTCAAAAATTGCGCGTCGTGGGAAATGACAATGCAGGTTTTTTCATAATCCGCTAAGAACTTTGTTAACCGCTCGATCCCCTCTTTGTCTAAATTGTTCGTCGGCTCATCCAATAACAAAATATCCGGGTTTTGAATTAACGCGAATGCCAGCAATAATCGCGCCTGTTGACCACCGGAAAACTCCCCAACTTTCTTTTTCAAATCGGCGCTAGGTAAATTGACTACCGCCAAAATTTTCTTAACCCGCGGCTCAATATCATAAACTTTTCCCTTAAAAGCTTTTTCAAAATATTCAATGATAGATAATTCCAACTGATCACGCGGAATCGCCTGCATCGCCCGGGCAATCGTCGCTCCTCCCCGAATATTAATTTTTCCCTCTTCCGGTTCAATCTCCCCGGCGATCAATCGGAATAGCGTACTCTTACCGGCGCCGTTTTGACCCATTAAAGTAACTTTCGCGCGATCGCGAAGAGAAAAAGTGGCGTTTTCCAATAGCGGTTTCAGCGCCGCGTAACCAAAAGTTACCTTGTCAAAGCGCAGGACAACGTCACCATGATCATAATTTTTTGCCGGTTTTTGAGCCGGTTTTTCTTGTTTTTCTTTGGCCATAAATTTAACTCCATCTAACGTTGTGTAATTATAACAGATTTTTTTGATTTTGAAAACCCCCTCCGCGAATCGCGGAGGGGGCATAGGTTTAATCCAGAGGACTCCAATTTTCCAAAAGCCCGGAATCCGGCAAGAGGCAAAAGGCCTGAAAGAAATCCCTGCTTTCAACTCCTCTGTTCGCTGAGCTCAAAAAGTGCGGATTGCTCAAAATCTTAGCCATCTTCTCGCTAACAGGAGAATTCTTCAAACCGGATCCGGCAATTACCAGGCCAACCGGTTCTTCCGGAAGCGGATCCCACAAGAAAGCCGGACGCTCAATAGTTGCCGCGCCTTTATGCGTAGTCAGCAATCGCGGAGTACTCTGAGCAGCTTGCCAGGCGCGAATTCCACCACTGCTCGCGACGTTAATACTGCAATCCGATCCCTTCTTTTTAATCAAAATATTCAGCGTGGAAACCTGATCCGCGACCAAACCCAGACGTCCACCCAATTTTTCATAAGCAACCTTGAAGGCCCGAATCTCCGAACGTTCCGACATCGCTTCAGTAGCGGCGAAGAAATCTTTCCAAAACTTTTCCGTTTCCGAATCCAAGTCAATCTTGCCGTCGCCGCCGTCAAAATAGCTGATCACCTCCCACTTGCCACTAGGATCGTGTTCGTGAAAATATCCGTCCCGTTTCATCTAATCCTCCTCTTAAATAGCCAAGGGATATTCTATCATCAAAAACGGTTTTTGCAATGGTATAATAAAAATATGTTTGGCGAAGTAATTTTGATTCTTGTGGTAGTGGCGCTGTTGATGATCGGCCTAGCTGGAATTTTTTTGCCTTTTCTACCCGGCGTTCCGCTGGCCTGGCTTGGAATCTTTATTTACGCCTACGCTAAGGATTTCACGCCGATTTCCCTAAAAACTGTCCTTATTCTTTTGGGATTAACCGCTTTCACCCTAGTCGTTGATTTCGCCGCTCCGATGATCGGCGCCAAAAAATATCATGCTAGCAAATTCGGAGTCCTCGGCTCTTCATTGGGGTTGTTACTCGGTTTGATCATCCTCGGCCCGATCGGTATTATTGCCGGCCCATTCGTCGGCGCTTTACTGGGAGAACTAATAGCTGGCCGCAAGTCCCAGGAAGCCATTCATTCCGCCACCGGAGCGCTGATCGGATTTTTGGCCGGCTCTCTGATTAAATTGATTATCGTGCTGGTGATGATCGGATTCTTCGTTGCTTCCTTGTTCTAATGTTCCCTGTTGTAAGTCGTAGGTCGTTTGTTGTAAGTTATACTCCATGTTAATTGATGATGTAACAATCAAAATCACTGCCGGGCATGGCGGGAAAGGGGCCGTGGCTTTTGATAAAAATAAACTGGCCATCGGGCCGGCCGGCGGCAGTGGCGGCAAAGGGGGTAGCATTCTTTTCCAGGGCGTAGCCGATATCGGCGCGCTTCGTCATTTTCGTTTTAAAAAAGTTATCGCGGCCGAAAATGGCCAAGAGGGACGCGGTCAATACCGCGACGGCCATGATGGAGGGGATCTGGTTTTAAAAGTTCCCGCCGGAACGGTAATTCATAATCTCGCTACCGGAGCGCACACGGAAGTTACGAAAATCGGAGAAAAAGTTTTAATCGCCCAAGGCGGTAAGGGCGGTAAGGGAAATTTCCAATTCCGTTCGCCTCACGACACCAGCCCCACCAGATTCCAGACCGGCCTTCCTGGAGATGAATTTACCGTCCGCCTAGAACTCAAGCTGATTGCCGGAGTGGGCCTGGTTGGTCTGCCGAATGCTGGAAAATCCAGCTTGATCAATGAGCTGACGGCCGCGAACAGCAAGGTGGCTAATTACCCGTTCACTACCCTAGAACCAAGCTTGGGAGCTTATTACGACCTGATTATCGCCGATATTCCTGGATTGATTGAGGGCGCCTCCGGCGGCAAGGGATTAGGCATCAAATTTCTCCGCCATGTGGAACGAACCAAGACAATTTTTCATCTGGTTTCATCTGAATCGGAAAATGTCGCGAAAGATTACAAAATCATCCGAAAAGAACTTGGTGAATACAACAAAGAACTGCTGGAAAAGAAAGAGTTCTTATTTCTCACGAAAAGCGACATGGTCATCCCCACGGAATTGAAGAAAAAACTCGCCGCCCTGAAAAAACTTAATAAAAACGCGGTCGCTATTTCCATTCATGACTCCGATAGCTTGGAAGACGTAAGAAAAATCCTAAACAAACTAAAGAGTACTCGCTAATTAGCGAACCGGCGCGAATATGACGAATCTGCTTAATGACATTGCGTTTTAAAAAACATTTCGCTATAATAGATAAGTTCGTAGGTTTCTCGCAGTTAGTTCTGTCGAGTGGTCGCCCTATGAAAATTAGTGTTAAATATTAATGGCTAAGAAACTGTACGTTGGCAATTTGCCTTACAGCGCGAATGATGAGTCTTTAAAAGAGACTTTCTCCGCCGCTGGCAGCGTAGAGTCCGCTAACGTGATTATGGACCGGATGACCGGCCGTTCTCGCGGCTTCGGCTTTGTGGAAATGTCCACAGACGAAGATGCCCAGAAGGCTATTGAAATGTTCAATGGCAAAGATATGGGTGGTCGGGCTCTCACTGTTAATGAGGCAAAGCCGATGGAATCTCGCGCCCCTCGTGGCTAAGTAGGTTCTAAACTAAAAACCCGCGTTCGCGGGTTTTTAGTTTCTAAGACACGATACGTTATTCCAATTCTTCCTTCAGATCTTCCAGAAGCTTCTTGGCTTTAGAACTCATTCTCTTGGGAGTTTTAATATCCCATTCCACGTATAAATCGCCGCGACCGTAACCACCGAAGCGAGCCATCCCCTCACCAGGGATCCGAAAACGATCTTTCAAATTAAAATCGCGCGGGATTTCCACATGCAGTTTATTACCGCCAATCGTGGGCACCTCAATTTTCTCTCCGAGAATAACTCTGACTAAATCGGCGCTGACTCTAACTACTAGATCATCACCGTGCCTGGTAAATACTTTGTGAGGAGCAATCTTGATTCGGATATATAAATCTCCGGATTCCGCTCCCCGCTCACCGGATTCTCCCGCTCCGGATATTTTCATAAGCTGTTCATCTTGCACTCCGGGGGCAATTTCTACCTTCATTTCCTTTACGCTCATCACCCGGCCGGAATTCTTACAATCACCGCAGGGCTTGTTGGGAATCTGACCGGAACCGGCGCACTTCGGACAGGCCTTTACCTGCGAGAAGCTACCGAAAAAGGTATTGCGACTTTCTTTAATCTCTCCTTTGCCACTGCAAGTAGCGCACTCGGCAGTACCGGATTTTTTGTCGTAACCGACGCCATCACAGGTGGCGCATTTGGTATAGAGTTTAGTTTTCAGAGATTTCTCCACTCCCCTGAAAGCTTCTTCTAAGCTGATCTCCTGAATGATCTGCAAATCTGAACCGCGATGATAATTATTTCGCTTCTTCACTCCCATCCCCTCAAAAAATGCCTCAAAGATATCGCTCATGTTGCCCAAATCTTCCACGTTGGATGGATCAAAACCGAAACTAAAATCAAAACCGCCAGAACCATTTCCAAAGGGAGAAGCGCCGCCGGTAGAGCCGTCAAAAACCCGACCGAAACGGTCGTACTGAGATCGCTTTTCCTGATTAGAAAGCACCTGATAGGCCTCGTTAATCTCTTTGAACTTTTCGGCGTTTCCGTTAGCTTTGTCGGGGTGATATTGGTGCGCTAATTTTCGGTAAGCTTTTTTAACTTCCTCCTCGTTCGCCGTTTTTTCAATTCCTAAAATTTTGTAATAATCCTTCATCTGGGTTAGTTGTTAACCGGTTAATAAATTCTAAACGACTATGGTTTCTTTCTCAATACTTTCTTTCTTGATTTGGAAAAATCCTGACCGGAGCAAAACTTTGAAGAATCCGAAAGCTAACAGAGTTCCGATCCAGTTGGCGAAAATGAGGACGAATTTTAATAACAAGAAAATAATGAAACCGGCCGCTATCAAAATACCGCTCCGAATCACCGGAGAATAATTCAACATTTTGCCAATCGTCGCCTTGTACAAAATATCTATAATCTTATCTCCCGCGTGGACCGGTATTTTCACGTAATTCCCTAGCAATATAGAAAGACGATCGGCCGCCTGCTGAATAAGTTGGCTTTTAACTTCCGGCGGAGCCAGCCGTAAATCTTCCGGGAGCAAACCGGCCCCTAACTGTAAAATTGAACTGCGCACTGAAAAATTCGGCACGTATTGAGAAACGATCGGCTCCAGAGGGCGTACCGCCACTTCCAAAGTTTTCTTCAGCGAGGCCTGATCGGAAAAATCAAACAACGACAAGTAAGCCATGATGGAGAAAATGGCGATTCCGGATGAAGCATAGCTGATCACTATGTGAGTCGTCCTCCAAATTCTAAGCCTCAAGGCCACACTCAGGTCCGATTGCACTCCTTGATAAGCCCAGAAGAAAACTGCAAAAGATATCAACGATCCGATCAGCAGGATCAGAGAAAAATTCGCTAAAAACGCGACGCTCATACCAAGAGCCGATAGCAATAAAGCAGCCCAGACTATCTTTCGGTTTGGCGTCAGCATCAAAATAGCCAATAAGGCGAGCACTAATAGAGCGCCTAAGCTGGCCGCTAAAAAGCCGGCCCAATGAGCATAATTGGTGAAGTTTTTCAGGAGGAAGCTAAAGACGACTGAGGCAAAGACTGCTACAGCCGCTAAAGAGAGCACTTTAACCGAAGAGTTATCGTGCATTAGAGCTATATATTAATTGTACACTATTTACTTGGCTGTTCACCCGTGGCGCCGCCAGCTGGCGGTTTGCCCTGCATCGCCTGACCAATTTTCTGAATCTCCGAGGAAAGATCGCTGGTCGCTTTTTTAATCGCCTCTAGGTCCTGGCCGTCCTTAACACCTTTCACCGCTTCAATCTTTTTCGTGATCGCCTCCTTAACATCGGCCGGAACCTTATCGCCGGCATCTTTCAACGCTTTTTCCGAAACATAAACTAAATTGTCGGCCTGGTTTTTCGCCTCAGCTATTTCTTTCTTCTGCTTGTCTTCCGTCGCGTGTTGAGCCGCTTCATTTTTCAACTTTTCAATTTCCTCCTTAGATAAAGCGGTATTGGCCTCAATCCGAATGCTTTGCATCTTATTAGTAGCTTTATCTTTCGCCGAAGCGCTTAAAATTCCGTTAGCGTCAATATCAAAAGTGACTTCCACCTGCGGTGTGCCGCGCGGCGCCGGCGGAATGCCATCAAGAATAAATCGCGCTAGCGTTTTGTTGTCGGCCGCCATCTCGCGCTCCCCCTGTAAGACATGGATTTCCACGGAAGTCTGATTTTCCGCCGCGGTAGAAAAAATTTGCGATTTGGCGGTGGGAACAGTGGTATTCTTCTCAATTAATTTCGTGAAAACACCGCCGAGCGTTTCCAAGCCCAGCGACAACGGCGTTACGTCTAGCAATAACACGTCTTTCACTTCTCCCTGTAAAATTCCGGCCTGGACCGCGGCGCCCAACGCCACCACTTCATCCGGGTTTAACTCTTTGTGTGGCTCCCGACCGAAATATTTTTTCACCGCCTCCTGCATGGCGGGCATCCTGGTCTGACCGCCGACCAGAATAATCTCGTTAATCATAGCGACTTCAAATCCGGCCTCCTTGATAGTTTTATCCAGGATGCTGATAGATCGATCAATTAAATCACGAACTAATTCTTCCAGTTTCGTACGACTCAACTTCATTAGGAAATGCCGCGGACCAGAAGCATCGGAAGTAACGTATGGCAGATTGATTTCAGTCTCAAAGGAAGTAGAAAGTTCATGTTTCGCGCGCTCGGCGGCTTCCTTCAAACGTTGGAGAGCCAAAGCATCTTTAGAAAGGTCTACGCCCTCTAATTTTTTGTATTCGCTGACCAGATATTCAATAACCTTTTTATCCAGATCATCACCGCCTAAATGCGTGTCGCCTCCGGTAGCTTTAACTTCTACCGTATCATCCCCTACTTCTAAAACGGATACATCAAAAGTGCCGCCGCCAAAATCATAAACCACGATTTTTTCGTTTTTCTGTTTGTTTAAACCGTAAGCCAAAGCGGCCGCGGTAGGTTCATTAAGAATCCTTCTGACCTTCAAGCCGGCAATTTCACCTGCGTTTTTCGTGGCTTGCCGCTGACTATCATCAAAATAGGCCGGAACGGTAATAATCGCTTCCTCCACTTTTTCTCCCAACTTAGCCTCCGCGTCCGCTTTTAATTTAGCCAAAACCATCGCCGAAATCTCCTCCGGCTTCAACCAAGCTTCTCCCAGCTTCACCTCTACTCCGCCGCTGGCCGAAGCGCGGATGTCATAAGGAAGCCAGGCCTTATCCTGTTGCACTTCTTTATCGGAAAATTTCCGACCGATCAAACGCTTAACGGAAAAAATAGTATTCTTCGGATTAGTAATGGCCTGACGCTTAGCCAACAAACCAACCAACCGCTCACCGGATTTATTGACGGCCACCGTGGAAGGAGTAATTCTCATACCTTCGGCATTCTCCAAAATTTTTGGAGCGCCCGCTTCCGTCACGGCGATTTCCGAATAAGTTGTACCAAGATCGATTCCAATTATTTTTGCCATAAAATTTTATTTTGAAATTTTTACCTTTACCGGACGAACGACTTTTCCATTTAAAACATAGCCCTGATTCACAACTTCGGCAACCGATCCGGGTGGATGAGATGACTCCATCTCTCCTACTGATTCTTGCGTGGCGGGATCAAATGCCGCACCCAACTCAAGCTTAATCTTTTCCACTCCATATTTTTTTAAAACTTCCATAAGTTGCGATTCAATCAGAGAGAACCCCTTAGCGGCCGGTGAATCGCCAGTCAGAGATAGCTTAGCTAAATCAAAACTATCTAAAACGGCAATCAAATCCACGGCCACGGAAGCGACGGCAAACTTGGAAAATCCATCCAATCTTTTCGCTTCATCTTTCTGATAATTAATCAGGTCCGCCTTCGCTCGCTTCCAGCCGTTCAGGTATTCCTCTTTTTCTTTAACGAGCTTCTCCAGCTCCCCATCTTTTTCAGGGATTTTTAAGTCGTCCATGTAGGGACATTATAAAAAAATAAGCCGCGCTCGTCAAGAAAAAACTAAGTAGAGATCTAAAAAGATCCTTTAGAGCTCCAATATCCGGGAATGGCGGCTCCTGATGCGGTGCGAGGGATTAGGCCATAGCCGGCGGGCTGGTTAGAGTCCGGAGAACAATCGTCAACGGTCG
Organism: uncultured Candidatus Saccharibacteria bacterium; assembly: GCA_964545345.1. GTDB lineage: Bacteria > Patescibacteriota > Minisyncoccia > UBA6257 > WO2-44-18 > JAUSKF01. The sequence goes on from CAZJFE010000008.1 coordinate 28,016, forward strand.
CCTCAAATAACCAACGGCCATCAGTAGCCATATAAACGCGAGCATGCCCGCCAACGTAAGTACTTCCAGAACCGGAGAGGCCGGATTTACTATTCAAAGAAGTAAAGATAGATTTGCAAGATGTCTTGCCCTCCTCTTTTACGCCCCAAGTATCCATATGATCAAAAGTAGCGCCCTTCGCTAAAGCAGACCAGGAAGCGATACCACTTGAATCAGAAGTAAGAACGTCGCCAGCTGTTTCGGTGCCGTCCTGGATACGCAACTTTCCGATTAGATGAAGTTTGCTGGTTGGCGACATAGTTCCAATGCCAACATTGCCAGAAGTACTAACTGCAACGGCTCCATTGCCCGTTGGCGGACTGCCACCGGGATTCGTCCAACCGAAAGCAACGCTGGCCACAATCAAACCGGCTACCGAAAAAGAAATAATGTTAGCTAAATTTCTGACTTTCATATTTTATAGACAAGAACAGGTGATGCTACTAGGTCCGACAGTATATTTTCCGCTACAAGTGTATCCATTGGGCGGACTGGTCAGAGCGGCATATGGAGTTCCTGATCCGGTATAACTAACTACCTTCGCTCCAATCGTGCAAGTTAGGCCGCAAATCGCTGTTCCACTAGTTGGACCAGGACCGGTCGCCGGTATAGATGAGGTGCAAGTTGCCGGACCTGGCGCCGGCGCGGGAGCGGGAGCTGAAGCGCCGCTAGTCAAAGTCACGCATTTCGTTGGGAAAATGCCTTGTAAAACCTTACCGGCCCCACAATCTATTTTTGGAATTTCTGAAAGATTTCCCCACGGTACAGCGCCTCCAACAAGCTTGCCACTGAAAGAGAAATTGCTGGTAACCGATACAGTTGATCCATCGTCAATTATGTTTGCGTTGCCAATTGTTTCTTGACCGGGAGTGTCGGATACGAACTTGGCTAAACGATTTTTATTGACTATCTGGCTACTCGGAGTTCCAAAGGTGGCAATTGACGACTTGGTTTTGATGACAGACAAACCAGATCCGGAAATTATCTCCGGACCTTCTGTTTTTTCTACTCCAACTCCTGGAGCTGGCCAGGTGGTGCGGCAACCGATTGCTTTATATGCAACCGTGCTAACACTACTTGCGGCGCCAGTCCCGGAAGTAACGATTCTACCGGTTGCTGCATCTATAAGCGTAGTGATGCCACTTTCACTAGCGGTTCGCAGCGTGCTCTTATCTACATAACCGGCGCTAGATAAAGTGTCATGCATAGCACTAAGCGAAGCGGAATGAGACGACGGAAATTCTCTTTCGCGCGAATCAGTAGTGCTGTGACTACCGGTAAGAACCGCGCTAGATAAGGAAGTCAGACCGGCATCTCCGGTGGTAGGAATGACCGTCAAATCATCTTTACCCAAGCAAAAACCGGTGCGTCCTACTAGATAACCATTGATGTCTAATTTTTGAGTTGGCGACAAGGTGCCAACGCCAACTTTTCTATCAGAAGTAACGCTCACCTCTCCTGATCCGTCAGGAGGAGTTTCGCCTGGATTAGTCCAACCGAAAGCAAGGCCGGCCATCATCATTCCGGTGACAGAAAGAGTCGCAACGTTGGTCCAGAACAGCGGTTTCTTAATTAATTTCATCTTTCCTTTATTGTACATTATTGGCACTCGCATTGAATCATGCTCGCCCCAACAGTCGGTTTGCCGTTGCAAATGTATTTTCCCTGTTGTTGATCAAATGAGACAAATGGATTACCGGTACCGGTGTATTTCAAAATCTTCGCGCTCTTTCCAACCGGACAAAGCACTGAACAGATCGCCGTGCCGGAAGTAACTCCCGGACCGGTCGCTCCGACATTTCCGGTGCAACCGGGGCCGCTAGCAGAACTGGAAGGCGCAACCGATCCGG
>CAZJFE010000009.1:0-26607 GCA_964545345.1 uncultured Candidatus Saccharibacteria bacterium
ATCGGTATCGGCACCAACACCCCCGGAACCAAATTGGATGTGGGAGGATTTGCCAACATCAAAGGAAATTTGACGGTAGCGGGAACTTCTACGGTTGGATCAATCCTTGCCACCACTACCATCTACATCGCTACTTCTTCCCCGGCCGCGAACACTCAATTAGTTGTTGGAGGTCCGGTATACGCGCGCAGTATCGGTATTGGCAGAACAGCCACTACCACAGAGGGTGGCTTGCAAGCTGGTGTCTCCGATTTGACTTATCTTCAGGTTAGAAACTTAGTCAGTTGCACTGGAGACATAGAAACAGATGCGGCTGGAGTTTTGCACTGTGGAACGGATACGGGAGGTAGCGTCGGAGGAAATGATTTTGATATTCAATTCAATGATGCCGGTACCGCCGTCGGACTTTCTAGTTTAACCTTCGATAAATCAACAAGCCTGTTGATGACGGGCGGTGATTTCTCTATCGTTGGTTCCGATTTGAACATCAGCAATGGCATTGGCGCTACCTCTACTTTCTCCGGAGGTTATGGAAAATTGGGTATCGGTAGCACTTCACCATTCGCTCAATTCGCTATAGAAGCGGTGAACGCTGATATCTATGGGGCCGGTTCCTCCACTCCGATCTTCGTCATCGGCGATTCCGGATCTTCTTCATCGCTGTTTGTCGTCTCCGGCGTAGATGGTTCTATCGGTATCGGCACCAACACCCCCGGAACCAAATTGGATGTGGGAGGATTTGCCAACATCAAAGGGAATTTGACTGTTTCTGCAACGACTACCGCCGGGGCGTTTAACGCGACCAATACGATCAGCGTGGCGACTTCTTCTCCTGCCGCTTCAGCTTTGTCGGTATTAGGACACACAATTCTTGGCGGTAATTTGGCTGTTACCGGTTCCACTTTCAAACTAGATGGCTTCACTAGCTGTAGCGGCTTGTCTAACGGCGGCAAACTAACAACTGATGCGGACGGCGCCGTTACTTGTTCTGCTGATGTTTCCGGAGGAGCGGCTTCACCGGCAGGAAATGACACAGATGTTCAATTCAATGATGGTGGGACGACGGCCGGATTTTCTAACTTGGCCTTCACTAAGTCCACTAGTCTGTTGACGACCGGCGACCTTTCCTTAGTGGGGTCTGATCTAAACTTTGGCAATGGAGCGTCGGGAGCGGCGACTTCAACAATTAGCGGCCAATATGGAAAATTAGGCTTCGCGACAACGGCGCCTTACGCGCAAGTGGCTATTGAATATGATCAAAATATTGTTGGTTCAAGCACGCCGGTATTTGTAGTAAGCGATTCAGGTAGTTCTTCGCCTGCTTTTGAAATTAGTTATGGCGGCACCAGTACTTTTGGAGGCGACGCGGTCTTTAGAGGGGTGATTACAACGGATGCCAAATCTACTGGACAAGGGTTAACATTCCGAGCTTCCGGTAGCGGAACCGGCGCGACTTCTACGGGCAGTATTTATTTCCAGGATTCCGGCGGAACCACTCGCGGAAGATTCCAGGCCGAAGTTAAGGATAACGGCGATGGGGCGGATGGCGCAGTGACAAACCTTTCTCAGACATCTGCTACATATGAGTGTGACAAGGACGATATTCCAGATACCGGAGCTGTTTCTACGGCTACCGGCGCCTCCTGCGCTTCGGTGGATCTTGGTTTTAGTACTGCCGCCGGCCCCGGAGATGAATATCCGACGATGGCAACTTCCGGTAGTAATTATATTCAAGTTGCAACTACCGCTACCGCCTGGTTGGTTCCCGGTGACGAAATTATGATTATTCAAATGGAATCAGCCGCTACCAGTACAGGTGGAACCGGTTTACTACCAAACGCTTCTTCTACTCCTTCCGGAGCCATAGGTTATTATGAATTTAAAATTGTTGACGAAATTACTAATACTGGCAGGATTGCCGTTACTTCTAATCTTGAGCATACGTATTACGATGATGATTTACGCAATCAAGCTCAAGTAATCCGGGTGCCGAATTGGAGCTCATTAACTATTGAAGAGGGGGAAACATTAACAGTTCGACGATATGCAACAACGACTTATACTTCTGCCGGCACTCCTGATGGGACATCAGGCAATACCGGTGTTGGCGGTATCCTAGTATTTAGGGTTAGTGGTGAACTGACCATCACCGCTAAAAAAGGTATTGACGTAAGCGGAAAAGGACATATCGGCGGTATATTTTCCACGACTACTGCAATTGGTGGCATAGTTTTAACCGGCAACGCTGGTAATGATGGAAATATCGGAGGCGCTGGTTATGGCGGTTTTGGTCCCGGCGGAGGGGGTCCCGGATTTGGTGGTGGTGGCGGCGGTGGAGGAACTGGCGATGCAACTCACGCTGGCGGCGGGGGAGGCGGAGGAGGATCCGGTGGCTATGGCGCTGGGGGTAGTTATGCTATTCCAACAATGGATGGAGTAAATGGCGCTGGCGGTGGCGCTGGCGGCGTTGGCGCTCTTTTAGGCGGCGCCTCTGGCGGCGGCGCCTCTGGCGGCGGCGGCGGTAGCGCGGCAACTAGTACTCCCTATCTGCCAAGAGATCTTTCCAGGATCGGCATTGGTAGCGGCGGAGGGGCTGGTGGCGGCGGCGGTGGTGGCGGCGGCGGTGGAACCGCGGATGCTGTTGGTGGCGCCGGTGGCGCCGGTGGTATCGGGAAAAACGGCGGTGCCGGTGGCGGCTCAATCATAATTTTCGCGAACGCGATTACAATGAGCACTACATCCGACAACGCAATTATCGCCAACGGTTTGGCCGGTGGTAATGGTTCCACTGGAACTAACGGTACGGCTGGCACTAGCGGCGTTCAAGGCGGTGGCGGTGGAGGCGGTGGAGGCGCCGGCGGCGCCGGCGGCAGCGGATCAGGCGGGGCAATATTTATTAAAACCGGGACGATTACCTTCAGTGAAGGCGCCCCGGTGGAACCATGGCTAGCGGCAACATCTTCTGCAGAATCTACTGGTGTCGGCGGAAATGGCGGCGCAGGTGCGGGATCCACTGATAGCGGTGGCGGTGGCGGTGGCGGTGGCGGTTGCCCCGGTGGCAATAGAGGTGGCGACGGAGCGACTAATGATTCTCAAGATCCGACTCCTGGAGGTCAGGTTTGTGTCGGATCTGCTGGATCTCCCGGATTCATTCGTTTAGATTATGATTCTCAAACTAGCGCTGAACGCGGTTTGATTGCTCCAGGACCTGTTCACTTATCCACGAACAACTTCGGAGAATTCCACGCCGGGTCGTTTAATACCGTCGCGGCTGACATCGCGGAAAGATTCCCTGTGTTGGATGACTCAATTGAGCCGGGAGATGTGGTTTCAATTTCTAGTAGAATTGCAGGGAATAACGATACCTTGCGGGCCTCCGCTTATCTGGAAAAAGCGGCTAGACCATACGATCCCGGAGCAGTGGGTGTGGTTTCTACCGAGCCGGGTATTGAGCTAGGCAAGGAAGAGTTTAAGAATCAACCGACCCGCCCGGTGGGTATTGGAGGCCGTGTTCCGGTTAAAGTTATTAACGAAAATGGAGCAATTAAGCCAGGAGATTTTCTGACGACTTCCAGTTTGCCGGGATACGCGATGAAAGCCACTCGATCGGGAACGATGATTGGACGGGCTTTAGATTACTTTGACGCGCGGCAGGGCACAGTGATGGTTTTCTTGGACGTTGGATACCATTCAATTGGCTGGCGGACGGAGGTTGATGATACTTGGGATGGAGGATTACAGGGCGTTGGCTCTTCAACTCCAAATACGTTTGTGGTTGATCAGAAAGGTTTAGGCGATCTGCTACAACTGCAGAAAGATGGCATTGACCGGTTGTTAGTAAGGAGCAATGGAGCGGTAGAAATTTTGACTGAACCCCATGACGAAGATCCGGAGGATCGTTTGCTGGTGGTTAAATCCAATGACACTGAACTATTCACGATTAACGCTCGCGGAGATGTGGCAGTGAGGGGAGCTATCACCGTTCAAAACAATTCATTCGCCGGAAGTATTGTTACTAACGAAGGAGGCGAGGCGGAAGTGAATTTTGACTACCACCTTGGAACGGGCCGGCCGAGCGTCCAGCTAACCGCCGAGGGAGAAGAATTCGCCTTAGCCCAAATTGGCAAGTTCTTCCAAGATGATGAAGATAATTACTCCGGATTCCTAATCAAGACGGCAAAGTTGGATGGCGGAAAGCCGGCGGCGAGTACTACTGTCCACTATTTAGTGATTGGTAAGCCGAATGGTTATGTCAGCGCTACCGCTACTCCAATGAAAGTTATTTCTCCTGAAGAATCGGCCAGTTCTACTTCGACCATCATTGTCAGCGACGCGCCCCTAAGCGCTGAGGAAATGGCGGAGTTCCCAGTGATTACAATCAACGGCAATAATCCGGCTAGAATTGAGGCCGGAGCGACTTATAGTGATTTGGGCGCGATTGTTACTGATGATAAAAATGATAATTTAGGAGTTCAGGTAGAAGGAGCGGAAATTAACACGTCAGCAGTTGGAACTTACTATGTAATTTACACCGCAACCGATCAGGATGGTCATACTTCTACTGCCCGGCGTGAGGTGGTGGTTGAGCTAACTAATAACGAACAACCAACGACTAATGACGAACAACAGGGGGAATCGGCTGATCCGGTTGAAGAAGTAGTTAGTCCTGATTCGTCAGCTCCGACGTTACCAGTCGGAGAGCAGACTTCTGACGTCGGCTTCGTAAGTCCGGAGCCAGAGCCTATTGAAGAGGCGTCAAGTACCGATCCCACGACTGAAGAAATCATTAGTTCGGAGCCGGCTCCAGCCCCAGAGCCAGAACCAGTTGTTGAATCAGAACCAATATCCGAAACCACACCTGCCACGCCCGCAGAAACGGCCAGTTCGGAACCATCAACCGAGGAGGTTGTAACTTCGGAGCCGGTACCGGAACCCGCGCCAGAGCCAGCCTCTGAACCTGATCCGACCCCATCGGTAACCGAGCCAGAGCCAGCTCCTCTGAGTGATTCAGCACCTGAATCACTTTAGCGAGTGTTGGCGCTTTTTATCGGGATTGCTTATTGACCTCTTCGTAAACTGCTTTTGAAATTTCTGAAATATTTTCCGCTAGCATATCAAGATCGTCGCCTCGATTCATAACGCAGAGAATGTAGGGGTGATTCGGGAAATAAATAATGCCGCAATCGTGCAGCTGCTGATGGCCAAGATATTCTCTTTCTCCGAATTTATGAGCAATTTGAATATTGTGAGGGACGCCACCGCCCAATCCACCGGAAAATCTCACCTCGCTCAAAATACCCAGCGCCTTATTGGAAGAGTTTTCATTCAGATATGAGGCGTTGTAAAGAATCCGAAAAAAAGAAGCGTAGTTCCTTACATTCATGAAGTCCTCTGTTCTTTCAATGGTCGGGGCGATAACGCCGACTTGAGCATAAACCTGATTCAGTATTTCCTCCTCCATTTTACTTAGTATTAAATGTAGAGCTTCATTATCAGAGTAAATGATCATTCGGCCGATCAACTCATCAACAGTATATGCGTTACCGATTTCTAATTTTTCCTTTGGTTGATAGTGCTGATTTCTGGTGTCCAAAGTATCCCGGTGGACTAATATCTGATTTAGAAAATTGGGATCTGTTTCCGATTGCTTAAGGGCGGCGATCATAATGGGAACCTTCAGGAGACTGGCTGGAGAAAATAGTTCTTTTTCGTTGATGCCGAACCAAGGTCCGTTATTCAAATCCCGGAAATAAACAGAGATATGCGAGGCCTTGTGAGTTCGCTTAAGCGTGTCAGTCAAGTCCGTAATTCTCTTTTTGATGGGAAGTAATTCAACAGCAACAAGCCCATCGCTTATCTCGCAGTCTAGCAGCGGGTTAATGAATTCAAACTCGCCCTTGCGTAGTGTGGCAATTTTTGATTGTCCGTAATCTTCTATGCTAAAGTTAGAAAATATTGTTCCAGCTATAATACCTAGAGCGAAGATTGATCCTGATAGAATGTATTGCTTCATGCCCGGCGTATCCATCTACTATATAGAAGAGACGTCTATTACGCTATAATAGGTATATGCGCGGAGAGCGATCTTTTTTAGTAACATTTTTTGCGATCGGCTGTTTGTTGCCGCTCGGTTCCGTATTTGCCCAAGAATTAAGCTCAACGAATTACCGAGTTGCCGATCCGGTGGTCTTTCCGGGTGGCTATTCCACTTCTGACTCTTTTAAGCTGACCAGTGTAATTTCACAGCTGGTTACCGGAACCAGTTCTACCGGCAGTACTTTTAACATAAATTCTGGGTTTTTGTTTTTTCCGGCGGTAACTACTCCCACTTTATCGGCAACAGCCGGAAACGCGCAGGTGAGTTTATCCTGGACTTCAGCTACTGGCGTGCTCGGCTGGACGGTTTCCAGTTACATAGTGGGTCAGTCTACCACCTCCGGTGGCCCCTATACTTATACAGACGTTGGAAATACCACCAGTTCAACCAGAACCGGACTGACCAATGGGTCTACGTATTACTTTGTTATCCGCCCGGCCGATGCTTTTGGTTATGGTATAGCCACATCCAGTCAGACTTCTTCTACTCCAGTCGCGCCGCCATCTCCACCGCCACCATCTCCTTCGCCGTCACCGAGTGGTGGCGGAGGTGGAGGAGGGGGCGGCGGGGGAGGGGGTGGGGCTGTTTCGGGCGCGGCGTCGGCAGTTTTTTCTGGGAGAGCTTATCCAAGAAGCGCCGTGACTTTATTAAAGGATGCTAATGTTGCGGCGAGCACAATCGCCGGTTCAGACTCCGAGTTTGCCTTTTTACTCAATAACATCACCGCGGGCACTTATATCTTCAGTGTGTATGGAGAAGACAGTCAGGGAAGGAGATCAAGTTTACAGACTTTTCCGGTTAGCTTAAGCGCCGGAGCTACAACTAACATTAGCGGAATTTTCATCGCCCCGACAATTGCCGTTGATAAAAGCGAAGTAAAAAAGGGGGATAATATAGCGATTTTTGGTCAGACTTCGGTCGCGTCCGAAGTAGTGATTAATGTTAATTCCGAGACCGAGCTTTTCGTGAAGACATTATCGGACAAAGACGGAATTTATCTTTATAATTTAGATACGGTTGATTTAGAATACGGTCAGCATTTTGCTAGGTCTAAGTCGTCGTCGGCCAATGCCATTAGCGCTTTTAGTAAGAGTGTCGGGTTTGCTGTGGGCACGAAAAACGTGGCGGCGGTGGCGGAGGCGAAGGAGTCGGTGATTAGGGGAAGTGTTAATGGTGATAATAAAGTTAATTTGATAGATTTTTCCATTGTTGCCTATTGGTGGAACAGGATTTTAACTCCAACTGCTAAGGCGACTATTGATGATAAGTTGTGGCCGGACGGCAAGATCACCTTGAGAGATTTCAGTATTATGGCTTATTACTGGACTGGCTAAAATATGAAAAAAACTATGAGAGTACTGCTACTTCTAATTATGATGGTGCCGGTAATCACGCTGGCGGCGGTTTTTGAGTTTGAGCCGAGCAAGACGGAGATGGGGGTCGGCGAAGTGGTGCGCTTAGAACTGCGGATGGATAGCCCGGAAAATGTTAACGCGGTCCAGGGCAGGATTGAGTTTCCGAAAGAAATTTTAGAGGTTAAAAGAATTAGTGAAGGCGTCTCAATCATTAATTTGTGGGTAGTTCGACCCAAGGCCGTTGATGGCAGAATAGAATTTTCCGGAGCTATTCCCGGCGGTTATCCGGCTTTTGATGGGGTTTTGTTCACCATTGATTTTTTGGCGAAGAAGCCGGGAAGCGCTAAAATTTCTATTCAAAATGCCCTGGCTTTACTGAATGACGGAGAGGGGACAGAGACCTCGTTGATTAGAAAAGAAGCCATTATTACAGTTAGCGAAGCACCAAAAAATCTTCCTGATCCGGAAACTCAAGATCTAGACGCGCCGGAACTTTTTGGAATCACGGTTATTGATGGCGGAGAGCTGATTGGAGAAGGGAGGTTCGCGGTTTTCGCGACGCAAGATAAGGGATCCGGTCTCCGTCACTACGAAATTTTTGAAGGGAAGTCTTTTTTCAAGCCCGATCCAGATAAATGGCAGATCGCCGAGTCTCCTTATTTATTAATGGATCAGGATTTAAAGAGCTGGATAGCGGTCAAAGCGGTTGATAATCAGGGTAATGAGCGCGTTGTTTGGCTGGTGCCGAGTAGCTATGCTTTGAGGTTAATCCTGTTGACAATTTCCGCAATATTTATTTTGGCTTTGGTGGTATTATTAAAGATAAGAGCCAAATGGCGGCGTTAAACTTAAATAGATTTCTATTCTCGTTTTTGGCGTTTTTTTGCTTAAGTTTTTCTTTTTTATTCTCTATTTCCGTCGCTGAGGCGGCTTCTTTGTACTTTTCTCCGGCCAGCGCCAGCTATCCCGTTGATCGAAATTTCACGGTTAGCGTCCGGGTCAGTACTTCGCAAGCAATGAACGCGGCGGAGGGTAAGATTAGTTTTCCAACCGCTAAGTTGCAGGTTGTTTCTGTTTCCAAAACTGGTTCTATATTCAACCTTTGGGTGCAGGAGCCGTCTTTTTCTAATGCCGGAGGATCCGGAAATGTCAGTTTTGAAGGGGTGGTTTTGAATCCCGGCTTTACCGGCGATGGAAAAATTCTGGATATAGTTTTCCGGGTTCAATCGGAGGGTTCTGCGGCGGTAAACTTCGCAAGCGGATCGGTTTTGGCTAACGATGGTCAGGGCACCAGCCTTCCGGTGGATTTTAGAGCGGGAAATTACTTTTTGCAGAAAGCCACAGCGGCACCGGAACCTTCAACCGGTAGCAATCTTCCATCAAAGCCTTCCGTCTCACATTATATAAAAACTGCTGACGGCGGCTCCATACTTTTTAATAATAGCGACAACAGAATTATATGGACTAATAGTACCTACGCGCGGCTTACTTGGCGTTTACCGATAGGAGTTACTGGTGTGGTTGAATCACTGGACGACCATCCTTCTACTAATATCGGTAGCCAATCCGAAGGGTCATTTGACAGCAAAACCTTTAATTTTCTGGAAGAGGGTAAGCACTATTATCACATCCGATATTTAGGCGCGCAGGGCGCCGGACCGATCCTTCATTTTCCGCTGTTTGTGGACTTAACCCCGCCCGAGGATTTACAAGCTGTTTTTTCTGAAGGCGGAGCAGGCGGCGGTGAGCCATTTCTAGCTTCAAAATTAGTTTTTTCGGCGAAAGACTGGTTGTCGGGACTGGATTATTATGAATTGAAGGTAGGGGACGCGGATTGGGTGAAAGTTAATCTTTTGGCGGATGGCTCCGGAGAGTTCTTATTGATTGGGCAGACTCCCGGCATACAATCAGTGTTGATTCGTGCAATTGATTTGGCGGGCAATGTAGCGGAAATTAAGACCGGCGTTTCAATAGCCTTAACAGCTCCGCCGCTGATTACCGAATATCCCAGGCACATTGTTTCTCCTGGCCAGAAATTAGTTATTAAAGGTAGCGCCTCAGCAAACGCCGGTATTGAGGTGAGTGTCATAATCGGTAAGAAAGAGCCGATACTTCTATCAACTAAAGCGGATGAGGCCGGTCAATGGCAGGTCTCTTATTCAGATATATTATCTTCCGGAATCGCTAAGATTACTGCGAAGCAGATTTTGGGAACCGGCGCTGAGAGTTCAGAGAGTGCTCCTGTTTATACAAGTATCAATTCGCTTTTGTGGCGTTTGGCAATTTGGATTTTCAACGCCGGGGCGATTTCAATTCTAGCGCTGGTAGCGCTGGCGGTCGTAAGTTTCGCGGCATATTGGTATTGGCATAAATTTAAAATGTTCAGGAAGAAATTACGGCGCGAAGCCAAGGAAGTAGAAGAGGTTCTAGCGCATGGCGTCGCTAAAATTAAAAAAGAATTGGAAAGGGGAGACGCGCGGCAAAAGATTTCTCAGGATCTCGGCGAGATCAAGAAAGAGGTTGAGAAGGAGTTGAAGGATTTAGATAAAAAGATCTAAGGAGTAATCGCGAATAATGCGAATTGGAGAGGTAATATTGCGAATGGGCCCTATAAGATTCGGGGGGTTCCGCCTTCGAATTGGATCTTTTTGAGCATCAATTTGCCATCTTTTAATTCCGCTTCTAGGATTTTCATCCGCCGGCCATTCTGAATAGTCCAAACGCCTGGTTCGGGATTAAGGGCGCGAACTTTGCGTTCAATGATTACCGGGTCGTCTTTGGAGAGATCAACCTGCCCATCTTCGGTGGTGAATTTTTTTGTGAAAGTGGCTTCGTCGTCATTTTGCGGTTGAGGTCTGGTTTTACCGGCAATAAAAGAGGGGAGGATTTCCGCCAGCAATTTACCGGAAAGATGAGCTAAGCGCTCTTCCAGTGTCCGATAATCGTTCTGCTCAACCAGAAGAGTTTTTTGGGCCAAGATGGATCCGTTATCCACCTTCTCATCAATCATAAATAGTGAAGTTCCGGTTTCGGCTTCTCCGGCAAGAATGGCTGATTGAATCGGGGTCGCTCCGCGGTATTTTGGCAAAAGAGATGGATGAACGCCAATCACGCCTAATTTTGGCAGTTCAATGACATTTTTAGGCAATATTTTGGAGTAAGCGGCCACTACAAAGAAATCAAAGCCATTACTAAGGTAGTTAGCAATTTCTTCTTTTGTTTCCGGCTGGGCGATGGATATCTCATTTTCTTTCGCTAGAATTTTTGTGGGCGGGGGAGTAATGATCTTTTTTCTGCCAATGGGTTTATCTGGGTTGCATACCACCAAAGTCGGTGGAAATCCGCCGGCTATCAGTTCCTTGAGAACTATCTCAGCGAATTTTGGGCTTCCGAAAAATGCGTAATTCATTCGCCTATTTCACCAGTGGAATTCGTTCCACTTGTTTTGCTTTATCTATGAAAAGCCCACCGTTTAAATGATCAACTTCATGTTGAAATACTTTTGCCAGAAGACCCCAAGCTTTTATTTTTATCGGGTGGCCATTAGCATCCAACCCTTTTAAGGTAACTCGGGCTGGTCGCTCAACCTGTCCGAAAATGCCCGGGATACTCAGGCACCCTTCATCTAAGGTGCTAGTTTCTGATGATTTTTGAATAATTTCCGGGTTAAAGATCGCATAAAATTTGCTTTCTACTCTGGCCACGAAAACTTTCATATCCAGGCCGATTTGGTTGGCGCTTAAGCCGATTCCTTCTGCTTCGTGCATATCGCGGCGCATGCGTTGAACCAGCTCTCGGACTTCTTTTTTTGTGAACTTTCCAAAATCAAAAGCGGCGGTTTTTGTCCGCAAGAATTTCTCGTCTTTTTTATTTGCTATAGTAACTATATTCATACGAAATTACGGAACAATACGAAAGTACGAAACGGCTTGGAAGCAGGTCATACTAAGTTTACAATTCTTTTAAATTTAACTCCCGACCTAGTAAATCTGGCTAAAATTCCAAGTTTTAAGTCGGTCGCTTTAAGATAATTATAGAGCTGGTCAATATCGTTCTTATTGAATCTGTTTCTTTGTTTTAGTTCAAGCACCATCCTTTCATCTATCAAGAAATCAAGGTAGTTCGTGGCAAGAAATTCACCGCGATAAGTTATTTTTACTGGTAGTTCTTTGGAGTACGGTACTTTCGAGTTTTTCAGAGCGATTTCGACGGCTTTTTGATATTGATTTTCTCGGTAACCATAGCCAAGCTCTAGGAAAACGTCAAACAATATGCCAACTATTTGGTAACTTAGGTCCGGATATATTAGGTCAGGTTTGTAGACTTTACTTTTCGTATTTTGGTACATTTTCGTATTTTCGTAAGTTTTGGTTTTTTAGGATTTTCATAAAATAAGCGCCTTTATTGCGGACCTCTTTATTTTCCGCCACCGTTTTTGCTAAACGAAGCATTTCCGAACCGCCATGTTTTTTTGCCAGCTTCATATAAAGCGACTTATGCTCCCAGTCCTCTAAAATATTCGCAATTTCCAAACCAGTCAACTGGTGTGGCCCGTAGGCGCGGCTTTCCGATGAGCGTCGGCTCAGTTCCCTCATGTATTCATTTCTGGAGTCATCAATTGAGCGCATACTCTAATTATAGTAGAATTAGAGTAAACGGAGCGAGTCCCGTTAGAAGTTTTACACAACAGGGACTACAGACTAATGAATAATTATTTATAAATTTATGATTTTTCAAAGGACGATGTTCAATCAATATTTCTAACGGGATGAGGATTTCTAAAGGAGCTTTATCGGTTTTTAGCGCTAGCGCGGTGGCGATCGCCTTAGTGGGTGGCACCTTTTTTGTTGGATATCGTTCTGGCCAGCGTGATCCAAAAGTAATCACGGTTAAAAATATAACCAACATTGATGACCCGGATGTTAAGGCCGATTTCGGTATTTTTTGGCAGGTTTGGGAGAAGTTGAAGGAGCAGCATGTTGATGGTGGGACCGCTAAGGATAAGGACCTGGTTTATGGTTCCGTCCACGGCCTGGTAGGAGCTCTAAAGGATCCCCACACCATCTTTTTGCCGCCATCAGACGCCAAGAAGTTTGAGGAAGACGTTTCCGGTCATTTTGGCGGTATCGGCGCGGAGATTGGAGTTCGCGATGAACAACTAGTCATAATTGCCCCGGTAAAAGATTCCCCGGCTGATCTCGCCGGTCTGAAACCGAAAGATAAGATTATTGAAGTGGATGGAACTTTCGTTTCTAATATGCCGGTGAATGAGGCGGTGAAATTGATTCGCGGTGAAATCGGGACGAAGGTAGTATTGATGATTCTTCGCAATGGCTGGGATCAGCCGAAAAAATTTGAAATTATCCGGGATGAAATAAAAACCCCAACTTTAGACTGGGATGTAAAGGAAGGGAATATTTTGCACATAAAACTATATTCTTTCAATGAAAACGCTCCCTATCTCTTTTATCGGGCGATTGTTGATGGGTCTCTGAAGGGAGCCGATGGAATCGTATTAGACATGCGTAACAATCCCGGTGGATTTTTGGAAGTTGCTGTTAATTTGGCTGGCTGGTTTTTCCCAAGGGGCACCGTGGTTGTAACTGAGGCGTTTAGAGACGGCAATGACCGGGTATTTCGGACTAATGGCAATGGGGCGTTGCAAGATGTTCCGGTGGTGGTCCTGATTAATAATGGATCCGCTTCGGCGTCCGAGATTTTGGCCGGCGCTTTAAAAGATCTTAAGCAATCTCCGCTGGTAGGGGAAAAGAGCTTTGGTAAGGGCAGTGTGCAAGAGCTTCAATCGTTGAAAGACGGTTCCAGCTTAAAAATAACGGTCGCGAAGTGGGTGATGCCTAAGGGGGCAGTGATTGATAAAATCGGTCTGGCGCCGGACTATGAAGTGAAATTAACTGAAGAAGATATCAAGGAAGATTCTGATCCTCAGCTAACCAAAGCGTTTGAGGTTTTGAAGGGAGTAATCTCGAATAATGCAAATTAAAGATTTAATATTGCGAATTGTGAGGACTCCGGAGCGTTCGGCTATTATATTCGCAATATTACGCTTCCAGATTCGAATTATTAGCGATTACTGACATGAAGGTGCTTTTGTTGCAAGATGTAAAAAAAATTGGGAGGAAGTTTGATATTAAAGACGTTTCTGATGGCTACGCGCGCAATTTTCTAATCTCTAAAAAATTGGCGATTCCGGCGGACGATTCGGCCTTGCGGCTAAAAGCGGAGATGGATCGGAAGGACCAAGAGGCGAAGGCCTCTGCCGTGGCGGCAGTGAGAAAGCTTAGCGGGGAAATTTTGGAATTTAAAGTCCGCTCAGGAGACAAAGGTGAGGTTTTTGGTTCGGTGACTGAGGCAGATATCAAAAAATCCCTGGAAGCCAAGGGCTATCAGGGATTTTCTGTTGATCTGGATCATTCGTTACGTTTTCTGGGCGATCGAGACGTGGATCTGGTTTTCGGTAAGGGGATTAAAGGCAAAGTCCGAGTTAGGCTACTTCCACAATCTTGATATAGCGAGTAGTGCCGTCAAAACGAGTCTTCTTGCCGGAATTAAATTTAACGACGCCACTTTTCATAGCGTACAGAGTGTCGTCGCCGGCCTGCCGAACATTTTTACCCGGAACGTACTGATGACCCCTTTGGCGAATGATAATCTCACCGACTTTAACGGGCTGTTTATCATTAACTTTTACTCCTAAGCGCTTACTGCGTGATTCGCGGCCTAACTTTGTTGAGCCGCCTGATTTTGTATGTGCCATAGCCGATTTATATTATTAAAGACCATTTTAGACTATAATTTTAGATATGTCAAACCAGCCGAAGTTGGTGTTGGATATTGAGACGGTAGGGGAGAATTTTGATAGCTTGGATGAAGTCACCCAAGAAAATTTGACGCGCTGGATTAGGAAAGACGCGAGTAACGACGCGGATTATAAGAATTCCCTGGATGATCTGAAAAACGGAATGGGATTTTCGCCGTTGACCGGTCAGATTGTCGCTATCGGCGTATTAGATTACTTCAAGAACGAAGGGGCGGTTTATTATCAGGCGCCCGGTCAAAGTAACCAGGATTCTTCCGAGGGTGGCATTAAATTCAAACAGCTTACTGAAAAGGATATGCTGGACACCTTTTGGAAAGTGGCCCAGTATTATCACGAATTTATTACTTTCAACGGCCGAGCTTTTGACGCGCCATTTCTGATGGTCCGGTCGGCTGTTCATGGGATTAAACCCACGAAGGATTTGATGCGCTCGCGCTATTTGTATCAACAAAGCCCGGATTCCGTGCATATTGATTTAGCGGAGCAACTTTCTTTTTATGGAGCCACTCGTCGTAAGGGCAGTTTGCATCTTTGGAGTCGGGCCTTTGGAATTGAGAGCCCAAAATCCGGCGGTATCACCGGAGACGATGTCGGTCAGTTATTTCGCGATGGGAAGTGTTTGGATATTGCAAAATATAACGTTGGAGATCTGCGGGCCACTCGGTCTCTTTATGAAAAGTGGGATAGTCATCTCAGTTTTTAGTTGAGTAATCACGAATATACGAATTTAAGATTTAATATTGCGAATAAGATAATAATGAAGAAACAGGTTTTTATAATTTCAATCATTTTACTTTTAACTTTTTTAGCCGGGCTCGGGGCGGGCTATTTGATTAGAGGAGAGCAAAGCAAAACCCCGATTATTATTGAGAAGAGTAATTAATGCGGGTGTTGGGGTGGGGATAACTAGTCTTGACGCCATCCGCCGATTATCTTAAATTAGTAATCTGCTCTTTAATCGTTTTGAGACTCGCCTAGCTTTCGGCGGGAAAGCTACAAGATCGCGGACGCCATTGATGGGCGTCGCCTTGAGAGTCTCAGTACCCGCCACTCAAAAGGGAGGAGTCCGCATATAGTGGGCGCTCAGCGCCCGCCGAAGCGGCTCCAAATAAAGCGAGCCGCATGACGTGCGGACTCCTCCAAAGCCCCATACTATATGTTGGGGCCTTTTCTTTACTTGACAAATTTCGCCTATCTGCTATAATGGCCAACAGTCCCTTACCCAGGAGGTAGTCATGAAGAGCGTCTTTGCAGTTCTGCTGGTGCTGTCGGTGGTGCTGGTTTCTGGCTGTGGTCAGATCCTTGAAAAGGATCAGACGACCAAGGAGAACGCGGACTGGCTGGCTTTCAGCGTTCTGGAGTACGACAATTCGGACTCGGACTGCCACGTGGTCTGGACCTACGACTACAAGCAGGGTCTTTTGGGAATCAGCACTCCCGATCCCATCCGTTCCACGAGGCAGGTGATCTTCCTGAAGGACGGAAAGATCGTCGCTGTCGTGGACCTTGGAGCCGATCGCTCCGAGTGGGTGGCGATGCTGAAGGCCCACGGAATCGGCTGGAGTGAGACGGTCTTCTCGGCCATTGAAAAGAAGCAGGTGGATGTCGGGATGAGTCTCGAGCAGGTGATGTTCTGCTGGGGCCATCCGCAGGTGTCGCCGCCCTACAATTACCGGGTGACGCGCCACCGCGAGGATCTGAAGGCCGACGATCGACTTTACTACCCGATGTATGGCCACGCTCACGTGGTCATGCAGGATGGGGTGGTGGTCGCTCTCGAAAGTGTCCGAATGGGCGCCTTCGAAAGGCGCGACAAGTTTGATTGGTAGGAATTTCGCCCCCTTCTCTTCGGAGAGGGGGCTTTCTTTTATCCTAGGCGGTCGTTTTTAATAAAGATCAGCAGTCCGCGCAGCCAAACTTTAATAGCGCGCCAAAAGGGCATGATAGAAAGAAGGTAGTTTAGCTCTACCAGTCCTTTCAAGATCCAACCGGGGAATCCGGAAATAATCACCGGTCCGAGTTTCGCGAGCGCCCATTTGCCGCCGATCGGAATTACGTATGGATAGTTCATCGGCTTGTATTCCTGATAATTCCCGCTACCGGTGATGTCGGCAATTATATTTTTAGCGGCTATGCCACCCTGAATGATGGCCGCTCGAGCCACTCCCGGCATCGGCTTTCCAGTTGCCGGATCATAAAAGCAGACGATATCTCCAATGCCATATATTTTTCCGTACAGCTTTAAATTGGGTAATTGAGGGAGACATTCCATTTTTCCGGCTACCTCAATTCGGCCACGTCTTTCTATCTTTAGAGGCAATGGAGAAATTAATGAGGAAGCTTTGACTCCACCGGTCCAAATCAGAACGTCATAAGGAACTTCAGTATGGCTTTTCAATAAAACTTTATCGGAAAGGGCGCGATCAATCGCTTCATTATTGATGAGTTTAATTCCAAGTTTGCGGAGTCGTTTTTGGGCCCTGCTGATTATTTTCGGATCAAACCCCGGCAGGATGGTTGGACCGGCTTCCACGATGGAAATTTCTGAATCGCATCCCCCCATTTCCTTATCTAACTCAGCCGTCCATTCCGCTAATTCTCCGGCGATTTCTACACCGGCCGAACCGCCACCTCCCACAATTACTCTCAAGTGTTTTTTTCCGTCGGCGATCAATTCTACGATCCGGTCCCTGATTTTCAGCGCGTCCACGAAGGTTTTTAGTGGAAGAGAAAATTCTTTTAATCCGGGGATGTCAAAATAATTAGTTTCTGAGCCGGCCGCCAAAATTAAATAATCGCATTTCAATTGGGCGCCATTGGCGAAATGAATATCGCCGCCGATCAGATCCAGCTCTTTTATTTCGGCTTTAATAAAATTAATCGCGGTGCCTTTGATAAGCTCTGGAATCTCAAAAGCGACGATCCGTTTCAGCCCTACATAATTAGCTGTTTCTTTTGAGGTGGTGGAGATTTCATAAAGCGTTGGCGTGTAGGTATGATAGGAATTGCGATCTACCAGGTTAATTTCATATTGATTTTGGAGATTGCGTCGCCGCAGATCTTTGTGTAAATCAAAGGCCGCCTTCATGCCGCCAAAGCCGGCCCCTAAAATTACAATAGACTTCATTATATTCATTATATAATAAGGATATGTTCAAGGTTCTAAACAAAAAGCTAAGAACGATAATTTTAAGTGGCTCTTCCACGGAGAACGGCCTGAAAATCGGACTTACCTTAAGGCCGGATATTCAGAAACTAATTCATCGGGAGAGAAAGTTATTGGATGCCACGAAGGCGCATAACCCTAATTTGATCTCTTACTTGCGCCGTAAATTAACTAAACTTTTTCCTGAATCAATCTCAGAATTACGAGGTGTGGCATCGGGAGCAAAAGTTGATTTTTTGGATTTATTGTTAGAAAACTGCCCGGAGTTACTTCATAAAGAGGACGGCTGCACTTCGGCGACGGTCAAAAATAAAAAAGATTTCTTCATAATTCATAATGAAGATGAAGTTAGAGTAAGGCCGGCGAGTAGCATGGCATTGGCGCGCTATTCCGGAAGGAGCTATGATCGTTCAGCATTTCTTTACGGCGGGGAGCTGGCCGGCAATGCTTTTGGTTGGGCAGAGGACTGGTTTTACTGTGTTAATTATTTGCCGGTCCGGAAACCGGATTTGCGCGGCGCGCCGAGATATTTTGTGGCTCGCCGGGTGTTGGAAGAAAAAAATATTACCGGCGCGCTGAAATTTCTGCGGTCAGTAGACGACGCATCCGGTTTTCATTATCTGATGGGTAACACTGACGGAGAGGCGGTGTCAGTGGAGAAGCGGGTGAAAGATATTAGTATTCGGACGGCGATACCCGCGTATTTTCACAGCAATCATTACATCCATCCGAAATTCAATAATTCGGAAACTGTCAGGACAAAAAGTAGCATGATCCGACTTTCTATTGCCAAGAAGGAAGTTGGCCGTAATACTAACCCGAAAGAAGCTTTGACGATTTGGAGAGGGGAATTACGACGTCCTTTTGATAAGGATGACTATGACTCAAAAACTTTTGCCACAGTGATTGCTGATCTGAAGCAGAAAATCATTTCAATTTATTAAATAGTTTATACTAATTAAAGCGCTTTCAAATATGAACAAAAAAAGAAAGGAGGAAACAACAATGCCCCGATTATATGAGCCGGCGGCGACTAAGATTTATCAGGATCAGGAAAAAAATCTTAAAATTGACCGGGTCCGGAGCTGGGCGGAGTTAAAAAATCGCCATCGCTCTTACAAGCTGAAGATTAATCCGCGGGTTAAAAAGATCGCGAAGATTTTAGATAAGGAAATCTGGCTGATTGATGGGATTAAAATTCGCGGGAATAAGAAATATCCCAGCGTGGATGTGGATTTTACCAGCGGCGGGCATGGTTGTCGGTATATTTATTCTCCTTTAAATGAAATTTGGATTGATAAAGCCCTTGATAAAGATGATATTTGGCCGACGATGTGGCATGAATTTACTGAGCGACATCTAATGGAAAGAGGATTGAGTTACAACGACGCTCATGATTACGCGGCTCGCGTAGAGATCGGGATCCGACGCGGAGCAGAGTTTTGTCTGCCGTTGATCAATGTTGATCAGGCGCGGCCGTCATCTTGCGGCGCGGCGGTTTTACGGATGGTTTTGGAATATCTCGGAAAAGAAGTTCCGGAAAAAAAGCTGATTAAGTTAGCGAATACGGCTTCCGGGGCGGGAGATTCCGGCACTGATCCGGCGGATATGGTAATGGCTGCGAAAAAATTGGGATTCAGAGTCTTGCATAAAGAGGGATGGACTCCGGCGCAAGTCAAAAAAACTCTGGAGTCGGGATTGCCGGTAATTGTGAATTTCCAAGAAACGCCGAAATTTGGCGACGGCCATTACGTGGTGATTATCGGATATACGAAAGACGAATTTATTTTTTCCGATCCGAATAATGGCGATACCTTCTGGAAGCAGAAAGCGAAAGATTTCATGAAACGCTGGTATGAGTTGGAAGACAAGACTGAACGAGAAGGCATTGTGATTTATAAATAACCCCGCTGTAAGGCGGGGTTTTTCTGTGATAAAATTATTTCAATGAGGACTCTGAAAGATTTAGCTAAGAAAAATTTAACCGGGAAAGTTTGTTTGCTTCGGGTGGATTTTAACGTTGAGAGCGCGAAAGACGCTCTCCGTTTGGAGGCCTCTTTGCCGACGATGAAATGGCTGCTTGCGAAGGGCGCACGATTGGTGCTTTTGAGTCATCGTGGCCGTCCGCGGGGGATTGATCCGAAACTTTCTTTAAAAGAGTTCGCGTCGTTTTTGCAAAAAAACTTAAAAGAGAGAGTTTTATTTTTGAATAAAATACCCAGCGAGTTATCTACCGGAAAGGTTTATTTGGTAGAAAATCTGAGATTTTGGCCCGAGGAAGAGCGAGACGACGCGAAATTTGCCCGCAGATTAGCTAGTTTGGGAGATTTTTACGTGAATGACGCTTTTGCGGTTTGTCATCGTAAGAATTCTTCAGTGACGCAACTCCCGAAGCTTTTACCTAGTTATGCCGGCTTATTATTGGAAAGGGAGATCAAAACTTTGACCGTGGCTATGAAAAATCCGAAGAAGCCGCTGGTGTTGATTTTCGGTGGCGCTAAAGTCGCTGATAAATTGCCGGTAATCAAAAATCTCTTATCAAAAGCCAATAAAGTTTTAATTGGTAGCAGTGTTTTAAATAACCCGGATCCGCTTCCGGAATCAGAAAAAGTAATTAAGCCGATTGATTGGATCAAAAAGGATAATTTGGTTTTAGATATCGGGCCATTGAGCGCGGAAGAATATGTCAAAGAGATTAAAAAGGCGAAGACGATCATTTGGAACGGACCGGTGGGAAAATTTGAAGATAAAAGGTATATTATCGGTTCGCGGATTTTAGCCAAAGCGGTAGCCGCCAGCAAAGCCTTTTCAATTATCGGCGGAGGAGAGACAACTCAGCTGATTTTAAGTCTGGGATTACGGAAAAAAATTGGATTTCTTTCAACCGGCGGCGGAGCGATGTTGGAGTTTTTAGCCGGAGAAAATTTGCCTGGGATCGCGGTTCTGCGTTAAGCTACCCGGTAGTTCATTGAGGGTAACCCGATGTTTCTGCTTTATGGGGCTATGTCCCTAGTTTTAGGTACCAGCGCTTGGATCGCGGTTTATCTGGCTTATCAGAATTATCACAAGTCATCCGAGTCCAAGAATATTTGCTTGGTAATTGGCGTGGTGGCGTTTATTGTCGGTGGGATTGCCACTGCTCTCGGGCTGTTCTTCTTCACTCTTCCACTTCTGGAGATGTTGAAATGAATCCACTCCTGCAAATTTTCTTGGGAGTCGGCTTGTTGGCGCTCGCTTGGATCTCCTGGAAGGTTATCCAATCTTTAGCCGAAAAATACGATCACAAACCAGAAATCAATTACCGGGCATTGTTTTGTGGATCGGCTTTGATGGTTGGTATTTTCATCGCGGCTATGGCGGGAGTAGTTTTAATCGTCGGAGCAGTGACTAACGCACTTTGCTCATGACCTACTTTGTTGACTCAAGGTAGGTTTTTTATTTCCAGGATTTGAAGTATAGTATTTTTATCGTGAAAAAGATCATCGTTTTTTATCATAAGGAGTGCCCGGATGGCTTTGGGGGAGCTTGGGCGGCTTGGAAAAAGCTGGGGGCGAAAGCCGATTATGTCGGCCTAAAACCGGGCGCGGCCCCGGAATTTGAGGTTAAAGGGAAAGAAGTTTATGTGATTGATTCGGCGTTTCCGGAAGAAACGGCGAAGAAAATTTTGAAGAATAACGAAAAATTGGTTGTTTTAGACCATCATTTTTCCAATGCCGAGCGGGTTAAAATTTCCACCGAGAATGTATATCAGATGAACCATTCCGGGGCGGTGATCGCCTGGAATTATTTTCATCCGAAGAAACCGGTTCCGGTGTTTTTGAAATATGTTGAAGACGCAGATATCTGGCGGTGGTCTTTGCCACATTCCAAAGCGATGGCAATGTTGCGTGAGGAATTACCTTTTGATTTCAAAGTTTGGAGCAGTTGGGTAGCGGATTTTGAAAATCCGAAAAAACGAAAATCATTTGCCGCGCAGGGTCAGCAATTACTTGATTACAGTAACACTCTTCAGGATCGGGCCATTGAGAATGCCCAAGTGGTGGAATTTGAAGGGCATAAATGTTTGGCCGTTAACTCGCCGTTATTGCACTCCGATATCGGGCACAAATTATCCAAACTGATGCCGCCATTCGGAATTGTTTGGAGCGAGAAGTCGGATCTCCGGGCGTTTTCACTACGCTCAAATGGAAAATTTGATGTTTCTAAACTCGCGCAAAAATATGGCGGTGGTGGGCATAAAGCGGCAGCGGGGTTTGCTATGCAATTGAGCGAAAAGCTTCCGTGGAAATTTGTAAAACCGTTTGAAGATTAATGGCAAAATCCAAGAATAACTACTACGCATATCTATTGCGGAGCGGCGAGAGCCGGGTTGTAGATAACTGGAAAGATTGCGAGAGAAAGGTTTCCGGCGTTTACGGGGCGCGTTATAAAGGATTTGTTTCCAAATCAGAGGCGGATGCGTGGCTTGCGGGCGGAGCGAAATATGAAGTCCGTAGCCGTAAGTCGTTAGTCGTAAGTCGTAAGTTAGAGCTTCAGCCGGGGATTTATTTTGACGCGGGGACGGGGAGGGGAAAGGGGGTGGAGATTAGCGTTACTAACGAAAAAGGAGAAGATTTGCTCCATACCGTTTTATCCAAAAAAGATATTAATAAGTTTGGGAAACATTTGGTCGGTAAGTCGGCTACTAATAATTATGGGGAGCTGTTGGCTTGCTTGTACGCCATGCAAACAGCAATGAAATCGGGCGTGAAAAAAGTTTTTGGCGATAGCCAGCTGGTAATTGATTATTGGTCTAAAGGATTTATTAAGAAAGATAAAGTCGCGGAGGAAACGGTGGAGTTGGCAATGGTGGTGGCGGGTTTGCGGGAAGAATTTGAGGAAGGGGGCGGGCGAATATCACGCATTTCCGGAGATCATAATCCGGCGGATTTGGGATTTCACCGAGTCTAACTCGGTATGAGTTAGCGAGGTAGCCAAGTCAGACTTGGCACTTGTTTATATAATATAAATTAGGCGAAGTTAGACTTCGCGCTACTGACTTCTTAAATAAAAAAGGCCCGCTAGGTGCGGGCCGTCTTTTTTGTATGCTTTTTCCAGAGAATCCAAATGGCAAAAACGGGGAGCCAAACAGTATAGTAGGTTACGACGCCGCAAAGGAACGACCACCAGCCCATCCGACCCCACTGACTAATCACGCAAGCGATACTGACACCCCACGCACCCGCTCCAATTTCTCGGAATGCGAGCTTGCTGGGCATCAGCCATTTTTCTTCCAGCCACCTTTTGTGCTCTGTTTCAGACATTGCCATGATTGATCTATCGGGACTAATTCCTCCCTTAAAGATAGACCAGTACTTCTTGGAGAATGGCCAGAACCAGGCCACCCCGCCTCCACCGAATTCGGGTGTGTCGTGTAGATAATGCCAGAAGACGCAAGCGGTAGCGGTCATTGACCAGAAGGTTCCGCCAATAAGCCATCCAGCCACGGCGACAACTGGCAAAAGGATTATCGGCCGATGCATCAGCGTTTGATGATGATCGCCATTTGGCCTATCTTGAATAAGGGTTGGCCAGATGACATCAAAATCTGGTAGGAAACCAAGCACTCCACCAATCAGGTATCCCCAGACGGGTAGCTCTATTCCAAATGCGAGCGCTATTAATGCGGTGATGAGTGTGCCAACTCCGAAATCCATGAATGCCGCCATTGCGTTCCCGCAAAGCTTGAGTAGTTTTTCCACAAACCCTCCATGCTGAGTTAAGTTGCTTCGGCTATTTTGTCATAAAAATAGCGCCCTTGTCAAGGTGGAGGAAATATGCTAATATTCGATTAGCCGGTGATCGGGCAGTTACCGAGCATATAACTTGTTATGCGCTTGGAGGAAAGTCCGGACACCTAGTAGAAAATATCGGTTAAACGCCGCCATTCAGCGCAAGTCCGCCTCAAGCGGGCAAGCTGGAAGAGGTGCGAACAGTGACGCTCGTCTCCGAAAGGAGCGAGGAGCCCAATCCCAAGCTAGTTTGGCTTAATTCGGATATAGGGATAAAAATTCCGAAGTGAAACGGCTAAATCCTTATCGGGTGCAAGGTCGTACTCGCAAGAGTGAACCGCTTGAGTCCGAGAGTAATCGAGGACCCAGATAAATTATTGCTTAAAACAGAATCCGGCTTACGGATCACCGGCTACTAAGAGTCCTCCAGCAATGGGGGATTTTTAGTTGACCTCGCTGAGCGAAGTTGACGGCGAATGGGAAAGTATGCTATAATATCCTTCAAGAACATTCACATAACCTAGTAATCCACTTCGGAAAGGAGAAGGGCATGAACCACGTTCATGTTGATAAGATCGCGCAGGACGAGAAGAAAAGGATCGTATTGATTCGGGTTTCGATGGAAGGGCACTGGGCGGAGTTTCGCCGGGTGGTCAATGGTAAGCGAGAAATGCGGTGCAATGAAACTGGCCCTTCTTATCGCGGCCAGCAGGTGGAAATTCCCAAGCGCATCTGGCGGCGTCTCACGAGCAAAGCGGCGGCGCGGATGTTTGAAGGAGAGAGCGTGGCGAAGCAGAAGCCGGTAGCGGCCAAGCCGAAGCCGGGGGAGTTGTTCTGAGAGCACATCAACCGAGCACATATCTTATGCGCTCGGTTTTTTATTTGTTGAATGTACTAGTGTATAATTAAGCAATGTCTAAACACCCTTTTTCCCAATTGATAAGAGAAATTTTTACTCAAGCCCGAGGCTTATTTTCGCCGTTATATGCCTATATAACCAGAAAATATAACGAAGGGATTGATCAAAATTTCCTTACCCTCCCGGGAGGCCCGACTATAGCCGATTTCTTTGTCGCTTCTCCTTGGAGTGTGATACACACCTTCGTCGTCGCTTCGCGAAATCTAGGCTATAGTCGTGGCCTTCAATTGAGAAAGGAGGGTGTTTAGACATTGCCGTATGTCTCCGAAAGTTATTAAGAAAAAAGAAAAAGAGGTTAAAGAAGAAAAAGTGGCGGAGGCGTCCAAAAAAGATGCCAAGCAAACGGATTCGCCGGAAGAGGCTAAAAAATATCGCTCTGCCGTGGAGGCAAATATCAAAAAGCCGCACGATCAGATCGCTATCATTTCTTTAATTGACGATATGGTTAGTGATGCTCACCATTCTCGCGCTTCTGACATTCACATTGATCCGGCGGAAAAAAAGGTTGCTATTCGTTTTAGAGTAGATGGCGTTTTGCATGATATCTATGAGTTTCCTAAGGAAATCCAATCCGAAGTCATAACCCGCATCAAAGTTTTATCCGGATTGCGCACCGATGAGCATCAAGCCGCCCAAGACGGCCGGTTTCGGGTAAAAGTTGATTCTCAGAACGTGGATGTTCGCGTTTCCATAGCGCCGACTTATTACGGAGAGAACGGGGTTTTGCGTTTGTTGTCAGAGCAGGGCGAGGCCTACAGTTTGGAAGCGATGGGTTTTCGAGGATCTGATTTGGAGAAAGTGATGCGTAATATAAAAAAGCCCTACGGAATGATTTTGGCGACCGGGCCGACCGGTTCCGGTAAGACTACGACTCTCTACACCATCTTGAAGATGTTGAACACGAAGGAGGTCTCCATTATCACGATTGAGGATCCGGTTGAATACGCCATTGATGGGATTGAGCAGATTCAGGTGAATACTCGGACCGGCCTGACATTTGCCGATGGGTTACGCTCAGTTTTGAGGCAAGACCCAAATATTATCATGGTCGGCGAGATCCGCGATCAGGAGGCGGCCGGGATTGCCGTGAATGCCGCCTTAACCGGACACTTGTTGCTTTCCACGATTCACACCAATGACGCGCCGACTACCTTGCCGAGATTGCTAGACATGGGGGTTGAGCCGTTTTTGATTGCTTCCACAGTGAATATCGCCATCGGTCAACGTTTAGTAAGAAAGATTTGCGACAATTGTAAAACCCAAAAAGATCTTTCTCCGGAGGAGCTGAAGAGTTTGGAAAAGATTGTTCCTCCTAAGTTGGCCGGAGTGAAAAAAGTTTTTTACTACGGTAAGGGCTGTGATAAGTGCGACAAGAGCGGCTATAAGGGGCGAATAGGAATCTTTGAGACTTTGGAGGTGGATGATGAGATTAGGTCGGCGTTACTGCGAAATGCCGATTCCAGCGAGATTAAGCGGATTGCCACGAAAAATGGCATGACCACGATGACCGAGGATGGTTTTCAAAAAGCATTAGATGGTCTAACCACCATTGAGGAAATTCTTCGCGTAACTCACGAATAGAGAGAGTGAAAAGGTATAATAAAGGGGATGAAGATCGGTGAGAAAATTGCCGCTCTCTTTGGCAAGATCAACAATATAACCCTACGGGTTCCTTTGCAGGAGCAGGCGATTTTTGTTCGTCATTTGGCGGTTACCGCGAAAGCGGGCCTTCCGCTTTTAGAGAGTTTGAGAATTATTTTGAAAGAAACTCGCTCCGGCTCTCTCAAGCGGATCGTGAATCAATTGATTAACGATGTTAGTAATGGGCAGTTTTTGTCGGCCAGTCTGGATAAATTTCGCAATGTCTTCGGAAATCTTTTTGTAAACATCGTTCGGGTGGGGGAGTCGGCCGGAATTTTACCGGAAAATTTAAATTATTTGGCTGAAGAGCTGAAAAAGAAGCGCGAGTTAAAACGCAAAGTCATTGGCGCTCTAGTTTATCCGGCGGTTGTCGTAGTGGCCACATTCGGCATTGTGGGTCTTTTGACTGTTTTTATCTTTCCTAAAATTCTCCCGGTTTTTTCCAGCTTGAAAGTGAAATTGCCGCTATCAACTAGAATTTTGATTTGGTTGAGCAACGCGCTCACTAATTATGGCGGTTACGTCGCCTTGGGAGCGCTAGTGCTAGTAATCGCCATTTATCTTCTGACGCGAATTAAGAAAATTAGATATGCGGCCCATCGTTTTATTCTTTTTCTTCCTATCTTTGGGACGATGGCCCAAGACGTGAATCTTTCTAATTTTTGCCGGACCTTAGGACTAACGCTAAAAAGTGGCGTGCAGGTGGTGGAGGCAATCAACATTACGGCGGAATCTTTATCTAATTTGGTTTACAAAAAGAAACTTATGGAGCTTTCGGAAGAAATTCGTAAAGGCGAAGCCCTTTCTCCTTATTTCACCA
>CAZJFE010000010.1:0-26276 GCA_964545345.1 uncultured Candidatus Saccharibacteria bacterium
TCAACTAAAAAGACCCCTTTCGGGGGTCTTTTTAGTGAGCTTATTTCAGCTCCACAACGGCTCCGGCAGCTTCTAACTTTTTCTTTAAGTCTTCAGCTTCCTCTTTCTTCAAGCCGGTTTTCACCGCTTTTGGGGCGCCGTCTACCATATCTTTCGCTTCCTTCAGACCAAGGCCGGTCGCTTCCCGAAGAACCTTGATGACCTGAATCTTCTGACCTCCGCCTTCCTTCAAAATGACATCCCAGGCGGTCTTCTCTTCAGCTTCGGCAGCAGCAGCTCCACCACCAGCGGCAGCAGGCATCGCGGCAGAAACTCCAAACTTCTCTTCCATCGCCTTAACTAACTCGGCCAATTCGGTGACTTTCA
The DNA here is from genome assembly GCA_964545345.1 of uncultured Candidatus Saccharibacteria bacterium. Taxonomy (GTDB): domain Bacteria; phylum Patescibacteriota; class Minisyncoccia; order UBA6257; family WO2-44-18; genus JAUSKF01. The sequence goes on from CAZJFE010000010.1 coordinate 367, forward strand.
TATCGCCGATCTTGGTGAGTAAATCTTGATATTTTTCCATGTTTTTTAATTTATTTTTTATTCGACTTTATCTTACTGACCAGCCGGAGCGGGCTCGCCCGCCGTGGCGGGTTCTACCGCTGGCGTGGCCGGAGCCGCGGCCTCAGAAGCAGACGCTACTGGAGCGCTAACCACCGGAGCGGCCGGCTGCTTCTTCGCTAACTCGCCAACTATGTACATGAACGCGCGCAATGGACCGGTGATGCCGCCAATGACCATTGAGAGTAAAACCTCTCTGCCCGGCAACTTGGCAATCACTGTGAAATCCGCGGCGGAAACTGCCTGCTTACCGACTAAGTCGTAAGCTCCCAAGACGATAAAATTCTTCTTGGCCTTGGCTAATTCCTTAGCGAATTTGTGAATCGTCCCGGCTACCGAACTAAGATCTTCCGGAATAAAGAAAGTGCCGACTTGGCTTTTAAACTGCAACGGGTCAAACGCCACTCCCATATCTTTGAGAGTGATATTCAACAAACGCTTTTTAAAAACCTTGAAAGCCGCGCCCGCCTTTTTCACTTCAATCTTCAGCCGTCGCAACGAAGCCGTATCTACGCCGGTAAAGTCGGCAAAGACTAAAGTCTTGCTTCCTTTCACCATCTCCGCGCTCTTATCTATGTGCTGTTTCTTCTGCGCTTTGTTTAACATGAATTTTTTGAGCAGAGCAAAAAAATATTCACCCCGCCCTCTAACATTCCGACCTTTATTTTTTTATTTGTTAGCCCACCTGCCATCTCCACTGGAAAACTAATTTCTCGCGTAGAGAGCGGGGTTGTTTCCTCTTACGAGGAAACAAAAATGGACCTTTAGTGGTCCACAGACGACCAAACGCGAGTGCGTTGGTTTTTCCTCGGAGGGGCTTACTTGTTTGCCCTCTGTCTGCGGATTGGTAATTAATATACTCCACAAACAAACGAAAGTCAATAACCAATAACTCATAACAAAAAAGTCCGCCTTTCTAGGGGCGGACTGGAAACTTCTAACCGCAAACTGCCTGCGCCGGGAGACGATCACTGATCCGCTTCCGGAAATCTTCGGCATCCTTATCGTTGATCGCGCCAGTCGCCAGCAGATAGGCAACCTTAACGGTCGCCCACTTGCCTTCAATTTCGGTCAACTGCTTACGATCGGTGATCCAGTTGAACATCGTCAGATAGTCGTACGGATCGCGACTCGTATTCGTGGGCTTCATCTCAATCGGGCTCGGGATATTTTTCTTATCCCCGAAAATACTCATCTTACCGGAACGAGCGAGCTCGACCAGAATGGAGAGAACCTGCGTGCCGGCCAACACGATCACTGCCTGGTAGGCCATCGGAAGACTGGTAAACAAACGAGGATCGGCTTTCAAGCTCGCGACCAAGTTCATTGCCAGCGGCTTCAAAATCTCAAAGTTCCCGGCTACAAAAGCGGCAAGCGCGGCCGGAGCGGCAGTGGCAAGCACCCCGAACAGAACCGATGGTTCATCCGGACTCTTCCTCCGATGACGCGCGACTCGCACAGCCGTAGCCAGACCGATGGGCGCGATCAAGAAAGATCGCCAATCCTTCAGCGTATCCACCGTCAGATTGTAGGCACCCTTCCCAGTCCACCAAAGCGCGAGGAACGGAAAAGCGCCAATATTCATCACAGTCTTCACCGGATGCTTCACCGCCTTCACTCCCAGCCGACCAACCTGATAAAGAATCCACAGCGGAATGGTCACCGGCAAACCGAGCGTCTTCAACGACAACATCGAAACGGCTTTCACAGCTGCGAACACTGGCTCCTCCTTCAATGTAAATAGGACTAAGCGGTAGTCTAACTTATCCCCCTCCACCTGTCAACTGCTCAGTCAGACAGGTTTCCCGGAAACAGAATAATCCGTCTACTGACGGATTTTCTTCGCCCTCGGCGGTTTATCGTTCGATAGATAACGAACGAACTAAACCGCCTCCGGGATGTTCCGGACAAACTATCTGGCTTCGCTTTGGGAAAACAATGAATTATATCACTTGGCTTTCCGCCATTCATCAATCTTAGCGTGCGAACCTGAAATTAAAACCTTCGGCACCCGCCACATTTTTTCCTTTTTATCTTTAACTTTCAACTTAAATTCCGCCGGGCGGGTGTAGACCGGATAAGAGCCCTTCACATCTTCCAGAGATTCCCATTTGCCTAAAACACCGGGAATAAACCGAGCTACTGCTTCTGTTAAAACCATCGCCGGCAATTCTCCGCCAGCCAAAATATAATCGCCGATGGAAATCTCCTCATCGGCAATCTGTTCGGCAACTCGTTCATCCACTCCCTCATACCGGCCACAAATCAAAATCAACTGGTCATATTTTGCCAAACGTTTGGCCATTGTAGAATCCAGCTTCGTACCACGAGTGCTGAATAAAATAGTCCGAACTTTTAACTTTTTACTTTTAACTTTTAACTTTTCTACCGCCCGATAAACCGGCTCCACCTTCATTACCATCCCCGGTCCTCCGCCGAACGGATGATCATCAACTTTCCGATGTTTGTCGGTCGTGAAATCACGCAAATTATGCGCGGTAATTTTAATCAGCTTTTTCTCGCGCGCGCGTTTAATAATGGACTCGTTAATATAAGAGTTGAAGATTTTCGGAAAAATTGTAAGGATATCAAATCTCATGTGGAGTAATCGCGCCTGCCCGCCTTCGGCGGGAATAATGCCAATCAAAGAGGCAATAATGCGAATAAACTTATGATACTGCGGATCCGGGAAAACTAAAACGCCACGGGGTGTGGCGTTTTAGTTTGAAAGTTCTTAAGAACTTTGTTCGCGATCCTGACGTTCCCGAGGAACGTGGGTGGAACCTTCCGGCTCTTCAATCTTCAGATTCACGCGGGCATTATTCTTAATACCAACGATCCTCAAAAGAGAGCGGATTGCTTTGGCAGTGGCGCCCTGGCGGCCGACTACCTGACCCATGTCCTGGAGGTTTACTTTCAAAGAAAGTAAGACACCCATCTCATCTACCTTGCGATCAACCACGACATCATCGGGATGATCAACAATAGACTTAACGAGATATTCCAGAAACTCCTGATCGGTATGATTAGCTTTCGAAGCCATTTGATCTTAGTTATTCTGCGTTTCAGCGACCTTTCAATTTCCGGGTAATTATAGCAAACCTATTGGATTTGTCAACTGCTCAGTCGCATTGCCTTTCGGAAACAGAATAATCCGGCTCCAGCGGCCGGATTTTCTTCGCTCTCGGCGGTTGTTCGTTCGATTATAACGAACGAGCCAAGCCAAACCGCCTCCGAGATATTCCTTGAAGCAATACGCCCTCGCTTTGTTGGAAATAAAAAACCCGCCTTTCGGCGGATCTTTTATCCCTACTTAGCTTCTGCTGGAGCTGCCGAAGCGGCAGCGGCGGGAGCGGCTTTTGCATCTCCTTCTTTTTTCTTCGGCTGTTTATGAACCGCGATCTTTTTCCCTTCAATTACTCCGGCGGAAACTAAGATATTGTGAACGGTGTCGGTAACTTGAGCGCCGGTTTTCAGCCAATAAGAAACCCGCTCCTTATTGATCTCATGTTTATCGGTGCGGGGATTGTACCAACCCAAATCCTCCACGTTTTTTCCGAAAAGCTTGTGTCGCTTTTCATCAACAATCAAGCGAAAAGCCGCCTGATGTTTCTTGCCGATTCGTTTTAGCTTCAGAACTAACATGAGAGAAATAATAGCAGGTTGAAAAATAAAACGCAAGATGGTAAGATCTCGGCAGTTATTTACAAGGAGCTAGACATGCGTAATAAGCGTTTTTGCTGGGTTTGTTGGATTGCGGCCAGTGTGGCGACTATGTTGGCTATTTCCGGTTGTACGACGCCTAAAGTTGCTCCAAAAGTTACGGAAAATCCTGTCGCGGTAAGAAAAGTGGTTATCGGCACGGTAAACGCCGAGCAGGTTCCGCAGGTGGAGAATTGGAAAGCTACTACGGAAAAAAATCCGATGCGTAATGGCCGCTTTGTCGCTAAAGACGCGGATGGGAAAATCGCGATTGCCGACCGGGTAAGCTTCCGGGGCGTAATGCTGATGAATCCCAACGACACGCGACCGGCCGCCGCCGAAATTATCTTTCTGCAAAATCCCGACGACCCGGATGAATATGGCGCGATCTGGCGTTACCGGAAAAATTTCACCAGCGACTGGACGGTTTTCATTAAGTGCTGGGGAATCCGCCGGGTGGACGGCCGGATTGATCGGGTAGCCGGCGGCGATTCTCGTTCTACCGACAAGTTGCAGTTCGCGATTCTTCTGGAAGACGGTCGCTGGGAAGTCAGCCCGCCCTACTACGACGTCTTGATCGTTCAGGGTACTTGGGATGACGACAATTCCAAAACAAACCTCATCGGCTTCAACTACGTATTCGGATTTCTGGATGAAAACGGCAAAGCCAACCACCGAAGCGGAAGCGTCTACTTCGACTTTTCGGAAAAATAAACAAAGCCCCCGAGCAATCGGGGGTTTTATTTTAGCTTTCGCCGTACATCCAAAATAACGTCACGCAGAGAGATCAAGAACCAAACACCATTCAATAATAAGAATGGGACGCTGGAGAGAAGTATGGAATAAGCCACGAGGATTCCCGACCCAAATAAATTAAGAGCGTCATACCACAAGCTGTCTTGATTCAATTTTCTCGTCTGACTTAAATAAAAAGCCAATAAGATAATTGCCGCGCCCACTGATCCGATAAAAGTATTGGGGTTCATAAAATTACTATTCCAACTTCAGCGACAGAACCCGCGAGGTGCCGTCATCCCCCATCGTGACGCCATACATCACGCTAGCCGCTTCCATCGTGGCCCGGTTATGAGTTACCAATAAAAATTGGCTCTTTTTAGAAAAATCTTTGATCAAATCAGAAAAACGGCGGGCATTGCGCTCGTCTAGCGGCGCGTCCACCTCGTCTAACACCAAGAATGGCGGCGGGCTGACGGAAATCAACGCGAACAAAGCCGCGATGGAAACCAAGCTCTTTTCACCACCGGAAAGCATCTCCAGACCGCTAATTTTTTTGCGGGGAATATTAATCGTCACCTCCAACCCACCATGGTCTACCTTGTGATCTTCATCCTCATCCCCCAAAGAATCTTCCCCTTCATCGGAGGCGTTCTCCATATTCACCTCATCCTCCGGCAAAACCTGCTTCGGCTCTTCTTTCACTAATTTCAAAGACGCCTTACCGCCGCCAAACATCACTTTAAAATACTTATCAAATTCATCGTTAATGGAACCCAGCGCGCTGGTAAACTCGTTATGGATTTTCTCATCCAAATTCTCAATCAAAGTCTTCAAATCATCAGAGGCCTTATCCAAATCCTCCATTTGTCCGGAAAGAAAATTATACCGAGCTTCGGTATCCTGAGCTTCTTTAACCAAGGCCGGATCCAAATCTCCAATTCCCGCCAACTCCGCCCGCAATTTGAACATCTTCTTTTCTAACTCCGCCAAATCCTCGCCGCCGGTTAATTCCCGGGCGGAAAAATCGCTCAACTTTCTACTGGCCTGCATCGCCAAATTATGAAGCTCCTGACGGCGGATATTTACCCGCTCTTTATCAAAAAGCAGACGGTTTTTCTCATTTTCCAGCTTTTGGATTTCGTCCTTTTTCGCTTCAACCAACTCAAAGGCCTTTTTAAAAACCGCGTTGAAGCCCCGTAAATCCTCGGCAAGTTTATCTTCCAGCCCGGTCAACTGACTAAGCTCCGAATCAACCGCCGCCAGATCGGCAAATAATTTTTCTTTGGATTTTTCCAGCTCTTTCACCTTTCCATCGCGATTATCCGCCCCAACAGACAGCACCCTCTCAATCCTATCCGAAAGCTCTCGTAAAATTGCCTTTAAACCGGCCAAATCATTCTCCGCCAGCGCTTCGCCGATTTTTTCCCGTGTTTCTTCCAACAACTTTACCGCTTCGGCGGCCTTCATTTCCGATTTCGGTTGATTCACCAAAAACTCCATCTGCGCCTCCAGGCGGCCAATGTCTTTTTGCAAAATAGATTTTTTGTTAAGAAAATCTTGTTGTTTCTTTTTAAAATCCTGAAAATGCTGATCCCCTTTCGGACCAGACTTCTCAACCTTCCCCAGCTCTGCCTGTAGTCCTTTAAGTTCTTGTCGTTTGTCGTTAATTTCTTTATCCAAAGTAGCTAGCTGCGGCTCCAAGTCTTTCAAATCTTTTTCAATATCAAACAGACGGCCGCCGAAATACCGCCCTTCCAGCTCACGTAATTCTTTTTCCACATCCGCCTGTTTTTCCCACTTGGCGGCCTGACGTCGCAACAACCGCAAATGTGGCGTCAGCTCATCAATCATCGCTTTCACTTTTTCCAAATTAAATTTAGTGCTGATCAATTTCCGCTCGGCCTCATGCTTCTTCAATTGATACTGCCGCAACCCAAGCACCTCCTCCACCATCGCCCGCCGCTCTTTTGGAGTCGCGCGCACAAAAATATCGCTGTTCCCTTGGTTGACGATAGTCAGGCCACGGGTACCCAATCTGGCTTTGGCAAAAAAATCCACTAGGTCTTTCAGACGCACCGGCGCTTCATTTAAAAAATATTCGGAAGTGCCATCCCGGGTTACTTTGCGCGATACGGAAACCTCTGAGTAATCCACCGGGAAAAAGTGATCGCTGTTATCAAAAATCATCGTCGCCTGCGCCAAACCCATCCGAGGGCGTTGCGGTGTGCCGGCAAAAATTAAATCCTCCGCTTTCGCGCCGCGGATATTCTTCGCATCCCGCTCGCCAAGCAACCAGCGAATCGCGTCAATTACGTTGGATTTACCGGACCCGTTCGGCCCGACAATGGCGGTAATTCCAACGGGAAAATCCAAAACCGTCTTTTGAGCAAAAGACTTAAAACCAACTAATTCTAACCGTTTGAGCTGCACCTTATCATTTTAACTGAAAATGACATCTAATGAAAACTAAAAAGACCCGTAAAATTATACGGGTCGGTGACCTACTTTACAGAAACAAGAACTTGCGCCCAAGGCATGTATAGTCCGGCTGGGTCACCAAATGATAAATGTAAATTACCTCTCCATCCCGAAATCGCAGCTACTACCCCTCGATGAAAAGAAAGAATCGGACTGAAACTGCATACTTTCTGGAACAAAATACCAACCGTTAACAGCTCCTTAAGATTCGAGACCCGAATACCCAATGCTTGCATTTTCTCTAATATATTAAGTGCCCTCAACTCATCTTCTGGTAATCCTAATTCTGACAGGGGCATAGTGTGAAACTTCCAACCATCCTCTTCCACGAGATCTTCTTCCGCAAAAGCATAGTCTGGCGGTTTATTGCATTGGTAGATCGAAGGGCCAGACCAACCATCGTCCCGATATGAACCCTTCTTGATGAGATTCGCAACTGAAACATTATTTTCAAACTTACCCCTCATGAGAAAATCCCCGATTTGTAGCCGCAAAGGCCTAAACACCTCGATCGTCTCTTTATCGGTCTCAATTTGATCTGTAAGATCATTATTATTCTCAGTACCCATTGACCGCTCCCTTAATTAAGAACTGGCATTAGAATAAAGATAAATGCTTAGATTTGCAAACAAAAAAAACATCCCTTACGGGATGTTTTGGTTAACCTTATCAAATTCGTCCGCCGTCTGAATAATTTGGTCTATCTCATCAGACAGCAAAGTTTCTCTCTCAAGCAAGGCTCCGGCAATCATCTCCAGAGCCCGCTGATTCATCTTCAGCAGCTCATAAGCGTCCTCGTAAGATTGAGCGACTAGCTTACGAATAGCTTCATCAATTTTCTGCTTAGTGACTTCGGACCAATCACCGGATCTTCCAAATGACATTCCTAGAAAACCGGTGTTGACCGCTTCGTCTCCATAATGAATCAGACCGACTTCATCACCACCCATTCCATATTCCTTGATCATTTTCTTTGCCGAGTCAGTGATCTGTCTGAAGTCACCCTGTGCTCCGCTGGACGCTTGCTTAAAGATCAGCATTTCCGCGGCTCGGCCACCCATCATGACTTTCATCTGACCTCTAAAATACGGCTCAGAGGGCAAAGTTTTATCTTCTTCGGGCATCATCCAGGTCACACCACCCGCAAAACCGCGCGGAATGATTGTTACCTTACGAACCGAATCCGCCCCGGGAGTCTTCTTTGCGACAAGGGTATGTCCTGCTTCATGAAAAGCGACTACCTTCTTCTCAAACGGCGAAATAACTCGCTTACGAGCCTCGCCCAGTACCGATTTATCAACACCTTCGTTGATGTCTTCGCGAGTAATCATTAGATGCTTTCTCTCCAGAGCGATCAGCGCCGCGGCATTCATCACGTTTTCCAAATCGGCGCCGGTCATTCCGGGGGTGCCTTTAGCGATTTCCCGCAAATCAACGTCAGGACCAAGCGGCTTGCCGCGGGAATGAACTTTCAAAATCGCTTCGCGACCAACAACGTCCGGTGGCGGAACCAAAATTTTCAGATCAAACCGCCCGGGCCGCATTACCGCGGAATCCATCAACTCCGGACGATTAGTAGCTCCCATGAGCACCACCGCTTCGTTTGACTTAAATCCATCCATTTCTTTCAGGAGCTGGTTCAAAGTCTGCTCCCGCTCCGGATGGTCGGTTCCCCGCTGACGACACAGGCCGTCAATCTCATCAATAAAGATGATGCAGGGGGCGGTTTCCCGAGCCTTCTTAAAGATGTCACGGACGCGACTTGCGCCAACGCCGACAAACATCTCCACGAACTCGGAACCGCACATATCATAGAAGGGAACGCCGGCTTCCCGGGCGGTGGCTTTCGCGAACATAGTCTTACCGGTTCCGGGGGCGCCAACCAATAGCACTCCCCGAGCCGCCCGCGCTCCCATCGATCGATATTTTTCCGGATCTTTCAAGAAATCTACCACCTGCTTCAATTCTTTCTTCACTTCTTCGCAACCGGCCACGTCATCCCAAGTAACATCGGGGATGTAACCGGTCGGTTTGTTGTTCCCACCCTGCCGACTACCCATCCACCAAAGCAAAATGATGATTGGCAGACCAAACATCAGCGCGTAGAACAAAAGCTGAAGGAGAATCGCCCAAATGCTTGGGCCGACAGAATTAGCGGTTACTTTAATCCCCTTCTCCAACGCCTTTGCTTCCAACTTATTGCGATCGGCAACTTGCGTGCTAAATGGGACGCCGTCCTTGAATTTCCCGCTGACCAATCCTTGGACCGGATCAACGTTCAATTCCGAAATGGCGCCCTTATCCATCTCAGCGTACAACTCATCAATGGAAATCTTCTTCTCCGCGGGACCCCGCGAAAAAAATTTTCCAAAAAAAGTAAATAGCGCGAAGCCCAGAAGAACAAAGATTAGAAAACGAAACAATCTCGGAAAACCGGGCGGCCTTTTTTTAGCCCTATCCTTAGGACCACTCATTTTCAAAGATCCAAAAAAGCTGTGCTTATTTAAACACTTATACAGTCGGTCTACAAGGAGGTTAACGCCTCCCGCGCCGCTTCCGCTTCCGCTTCCTGCTTAGAGTGTCCGCTACCCTTAGCGATTAGTTTTTCGCCAAAATAAACTCCGACAACAAAAACTTTGGCATGATCCGGTCCGGTCTCGGACATTACCTGATAACTCGGAGTAATTTTCATTTTTTCCTGGGCTTTCTCCTGTAACGTGCTCTTAGGATCTTTATATGACCCGCTCTTTAAAACCTCATCCAGATGATCAATCACAAAATTGACCACAAATTTTTTCGCGGAGTCGTAACCGGAATCCAAATAAATGGCTCCGATTAACGCCTCCATCGCGTTGGCCAAAATAACTTCGCGAGCTTTGCCTGCGTCCTTCGCTTCCCCCTTGGAAAGCAGAACAAATTTATCCAGTCCGATTTCCACGGCTACTCGCGCCATCATGATGTAATTTACTAAAGCGGCTCGGTAGCTAGTGAGCGCGCCTTCCTTGTGATCCGGAAAACGCTTGAACAGTTCTTCGGTGGTGGTCAATTCCAAAACCGCGTCGCCAAGAAATTCCAGCCGCTCGTTGTCGGGCAATTTCCAATCCGGGTTTTCGTTCAAATAGGAACGATGAGTAAGGGCTTCTTTTAATAAGTCCTTCTCCTTAAATGAATATTCAATTTTCTTTTCTAAAGAAATAAGCGCTGTAGCCATTGGTAAGACACTAGAAACTAATCACTAGAAACTAGAGCCCTCCCTAGTGCCCAGTGACCAGTATCCAGTTATTGATGTTTTGGTTCTTCTTTCGGCGCTTCGCCCTTTTCCGCCTGCATTTCTTTGTAAATGGTGCCGAGCACGCCGTTGATAAATTTTCCGGAATTCGGACCGCCGTAATTTTTAGCTATTTCAATCGCTTCGTTAATGGCAACTTTCGGGGGAACTTCCTCCGGATCGGCGTGCAGTAACTCATAGAGACCGATGCGGAGCGCGTTGCGGTCAATGACGGCGATCTGGGCCACTGGCCAGTCCGGAGCGGCTTTAGTGATGATAGCATCTAACTCTTCCAGATGATCAATCACCCCTTTCATGATCCGCCAGGCAAAATCCGGCTCATCAATACCGGGTGCGAATTCGGCAAGGTTTCTCTCCAAAATCTTCTCCAACCCCTCTTTCTTGCCGTAAAAATCCCACTCGTAGAGAGATTGCAGAACAACCGATCTTGCTAATTGTCGAGTTGCCATACTTTCAGTTTGTAATTTTCAAGCTTTCCATTTTCTACTTTCTACTTACTACTTTCTGCTTTCTATTTCTTCTCGTAAACTCCGCACTGCGGACAGGCTTTGTGCGGCAACATCGGACCCTGACAATTCTTGCAGGCGAAAATCATGTGTTTTTTTAAAGCCAAATGCGACCGGCGACGGCCTACTTTGGATTTAGAATGATGTTTTACTGGTACGCCACCCATAGTTTTATAGATTCAATTTACAATAAATAGCCCGAAAAAGTCAACTGATTTAAGACAATCGTCCTATCGGTCTCCTTTGATAATCGCCAACATATCCCGCGCGGAAGACTCCCCAATTGTGCCTTCAAAAAATTTCAAATTATCCAACTGACGCAAAAGCATTGCTACAAACAACATAGATGTCACGAAGGCGGCTTTCAAAACCGCGCTTAGCAATAAGTATTGCGACGGAATTGTAACCGCGACAATCACCAAGAATATTGCGGCGAGGAAATATATCAATATCCATTCCGATTTGGGCATCCTCTCCTCGCGCAACGCAACCATATTCTTTCTGACTAACTGCATTTCCCGCAATGCAACAAAAATTTGAGAAGTGGCGACACTGACAAGACCGGCCGGCTGACCAGCTTTCAGTGTTTCTTCAAGAAGTTGGTGCAAGGAAGTAATTGTCGTTGATTTATGAGTAAAATTATAATCCCAAGATTTATTTACCAATATTGGCTCAAAATAACTCACGATAATTTCTCCGACTCTTTTTTGAACGTCACCTCCTAGGTGGCCGCTCACTCTATAAATCGCGGAAAGGTTACCGTCCATCTTGGATATCTGCTCCCTGATAGAGCTGTAGCGAGTCCCTTGGCGGGAGATAAAAAATCCACTAAAAATAGAAAACAAGAATGTAGATATTGTTAGGAACAATTTATCAACTTGGTTGGTAAAAACTGGTGAAAAATAGAAAATCGAAAAGAGCACCACAAATAGCAAACAAATGAAATATGCCGTGACGTGTTTCCTCATATGCCAATTTTAAGTCAAGTGATATAGGAGCGCAATACACAAATAAATTGTGTTTGCATAGGGTTGCCAAAAGAGAAACCTTATGCAATATTCATTACAGTTTCTCGAAAAGGAATCGGGATATGAATGGAAGAAATGCCCTGATCGCCGGTAGTCTGGTTGCGCTTATGGTCATCGTTGGCGTTTTCTCTTGGCAGAATCGGAAGTTCAGCAACAGCAACCTGGAACGCCTGGAAGCCGAAAAAGCTTTGCAGGAAAAAATTTCCATGTTGGAAAACTCTCAAACGGCTCTGAAGGAAGAAAATCTGCTCACGAAACAGGAAATTTCTCTTGTGAATCAGGCAGTCGGCCTCAGAATCACTGAACTCTGCGCTGGCGGTGACAATCTTTTTAAAAACGATAGACTTCTGCTGGAAGAGCTGGTGGATCTGAAAACAGAACTGGAAAGCTACCGGAATCGGATCCGTGATCTCTACGCTAAAGCCGGCTACCTTTGCCACATTGAGGTGGATGGTCAGTCCGTAAGTAACGCCGCCCAGAAAATGAAGTGGTTCCTGTCCGGAGCGGTAATTCGTCCACAATCGGAAGGACCGTTTTATATTCTGACGGCCGGCCACTTGCACGACTCCAAGCGGACGATTACCAAAGTGACTGTCCAGTTTGATTTTGGAAAGTCGTCTCAGGAGGGCGAAGTTTGGGGATATGACAAGAACTACGACGTAATGCTTCTGAAATTCAAAGACCCAAATTTCGTTTACAGCGGTCCAATCGCCACTTTCGGCGATATGGAATCCATGCCGGTCGGAACGGAAGTGATCGCGTTGGGTTCACCCAACCGAATCCCGTTCAACCTGACGGTCGGCTATATCGGCAACAAGATTATGGATAGTCCGGCCACCCGCCAGCTGATCTTCCACGACGCGATGATCAACCCCGGAAACTCCGGCGGACCTCTTTTGAACAACAAAGGAGAAATCGTCGGAATTAACGTGATGGTGAAGTTTGATCCTGTCAGCAATGCCTTCACCCCGATGCCGATCGCGGTTTCCATCAGAAGTATTATTCAAATCATCGGCGAACTTGAAAGAGGAAATAAGAACTAATGCAGCGCCGGGCAATATTGATCCGTCTGGCGATCGCAGGAATGTTGATCATGCTTCCACTGCTGATCCTGACCTGCTGTTCAAAATAAATTTACTGCCCCAGATAAAACTGAGGCAGTTTTTATTGCTTAAAAGTGTTTTCCAAATTAAAATTAGTTCAACATGGCATCCGCTACAAAGTTCACTCATCTCCACACTCACTCACACTACTCACTACTTGATGGTCTCGCGAAAATTGATGATTTAGTAAAGCGCGCCAAGGAACTTGGAATGGATTCTCTCGCCCTCACTGACCACGGCAACCTATACGGAGCGATTGAATTTTACAAAGCCGCCAAAGCCGCCGGTATCAAACCGATTATCGGCGTGGAGGCCTATATAATGCCGGAAAAAGAGAACACCTCCGACCGGTATTTCCACATGATCCTGCTTTGCCAAAACGAAACCGGTTGGAAAAATCTTTTGAAACTGATCACTCACGCGAATTTGGAGGGTTTCTATTATAAGCCGCGCATCAACAAAGATTTCCTACGAAAACACAGCGAAGGATTGATAGCGCTCTCGGCCTGTTTATCCGGAGAAGTCGGCCGAAATATTTTAAATCACCAATTAGCGGAGGCGGAGCGAGCCGCGCTGGATTACGAAAGCATTTTCGGAAAAGGGAAATTTTTCCTGGAAACCGGCCACCATCCGGGAATTAAAGAAACAATCAAGGTGCATCACGGCGTAGTGGAACTTTCCAAAAAAACCGGAATCCCGCTGATTGCCACCCATGATATCCACTATCTCCATCATGCCGATGCGAAATATCACGATATTCTTCTCGCGGTGCAAACCGGGAATAAATTAGACGACCCCGATCGCCTCTCTTTAAAAGACGACGACTTTTCCATGCGCTCGCCGGAAGAAATGGCGGAAATGTTCAAAGATACTCCGGAGGCGATCAGTAACACCCAAGTGGTCGCTGACCAGTGCAATCTGGAGATAGAGCTGAATAAAATCCGCCTGCCAAAATTTGAAGTGCCCGAAGGCGAAACTAACAATTCCTACATGAGAAAACTGGTTATGGAGCGTCTCGCCTACCGCTACCCGAATCCCTCGCAGGAAATCAAAGACCGGATTGAATTTGAATTAAGTGTGGTGGAAAAAATGGGTTTCGCTGATTACTTCCTAATCGTGCAGGATTTCATCAACTGGGCGAAGGACCGGGGCATCGTCGTCGGACCGGGCCGCGGCTCGGCCGCCGGCAGTATCCTTTCATATATATTAAAAATCACCGATATAGACCCGATTAAATATGATCTCCTGTTTGAACGCTTTTTGAACCCCGACCGTATTCAAATGCCCGATATAGACGTAGATATCACTGATCGTCGTCGCGATGAAGTTTTTGGCTATCTGACGGAAAAATACGGCGCCGACCGCGTCGCCCACATCATCACCTTCGGAACGATGGCGGCGCGCGCCGCCGTGCGGGATGTCGGCCGGGCGATGGGTATTAGCTACGGATTTTGCGACCAACTCGCGAAACTAATCCCCTTCAACCAGGACCTGGAGGAAGCGATGCAAAACGAAGATCTGAAAAAACTTTACGATACTCAACCGGACGCCAAAAAAATTATTGATGCCGCCAAAAAGATGGAAGGGGTCGCCCGCCACGCTTCCGTGCACGCCTGCGGCACGGTTATTTCCGGCTCGCCGATCACTGATTTTATGCCTCTACAAAAAGCGCCGCAGGATCCGAGCGTGATCGTCACCCAATTTGAAATGCACGCCGTTGAAGATCTCGGCCTTTTGAAAATGGACTTACTCGGCCTGAAAAACCTGACCATCATTGAGGATGCCGTTCGACTTATTAAAGAAGCGCGCAACGAAATAATAGACGTCAACAAATTACCCGATTGGGATGAAAAAACCGAAAAACTTCTACAAGCCGCGGACACAACCGGCGTTTTTCAGTTTGAATCTGCGGGCATGCGTCGCTATATGAAAGAGATCGTGCCCAAGGATTTTGAAGCGCTAATTGCTTTGGTCGCGCTCTATCGGCCGGGCCCAATGGATCTTATTCCCAGCTACATTGCTCGCAAACACGGCTTGGAAAAAGTCGCCTATCTCCACCCAATGCTGGAGCCGATTTTGAAACCAACCTTCGGCGTAGGTGTCTATCAAGAGCAAATGATGAGAATCGCCAGAGACCTTGCCGGCTTTACGCTCGCTGAAGCTGACGGATTACGCAAAGCGATCGGCAAAAAGATCAAAGAATTGTTGGACAAACAAAAAGACAAGCTGATCAATGGCATGATCAAGAACGGAATTGAGAAAAAAACCGCCGAGGAAATTTGGGAATTGTTCCCACCGTTTGCCCGCTACGGCTTTAACCGCTCGCATGCCGCCTGCTATGCCATGATTGGCTATCAAACGGCGTATCTGAAAGCGCATTATCCGGTAGAGCTGATGGCGAGCGTGCTCAACGCCGAATCCGGCGATGTTGATCGGATGGCGTTCTTGATGTCGGAATGTAAGAAAATGAAAATCAATGTTTTGCCTCCGGATATTAATAAAAGCGCCGCTCCCTTCACTCCCGACGGTCCGAATATCCGGTTCGGACTATCGGCGATTAAGAACGTGGGGGAAAACATCGTGCAGGCGATCATTGAAGAGCGCCAGCGCGGCGGTGAATTCAAAAAACTTTCCGAAATGATTTATAGAGTGCTTCACAAAGACCTAAACAAAAAATCCCTAGAAAGCTTAGCGAAGTGCGGCGCTTTTGATTCTTTTGGACTGGAGCGCAACGCCATTCTGACCAACATGGACGAAATTTTGAAATTCAGTCAGGGAATCCGAAAAAACAAGGAGAGTTCTCAAATTGGACTATTCGCCAATCCATTCGCGAATGTTTCCATTAAGTTCCAGCCAGCCACCCCCGCTACTTCTCACGAAAAACTGACCTGGGAACGGGAATTGCTGGGGCTCTACGTATCCGACCATCCGCTGAACGCCTACCGGGGAAAAATTGCCGCCGCCAACGTCAAACCGATTAAACAGGTTCAGGAGATGAGCAGTGGAATCGTGAATATCGCTGGGATGATTTCCGGTTTCAAAAAAATCGTCACTAAAACCGGCAAGCCGATGTTGTTCGCGAAAATTGAGGATTTGGATAACTCGGTGGAAATTGTCGTCTTCAATGAAGTGATGGAAAAATACGCTCCGCTTTGGATAGAAAATAAAATTCTGCTGGTCTCCGGTAAGGTTTCCCCGCGCGACGGCGAATGCAAAATCATCTGCGACTGGGTTAAAGAGCTTTAGAAAATAAAAACGCCCTACCAGGGGCGCCTCTTGTCAAGACGAAGAAGTTTCCGAATTGAAGTGTGGAGATTTACTTTGGCCGTGGCTTGCCGGAGAATATCCTGAACTAGTTCGCTCCTACTTTGCTTCCTGAAGAATGCCAGCCTACGAAGCTTATCATCAACCTCTCGATTTATGTAGACCTTAGGCAAGAGGACATTATCATCTGAAACCAAGGTTCGCTTTTTCGAAAGAGTATTTTTTTGAGCCATAACCATCTCCTCGATAGTGCTACCACAGATAGTATCCTATTCTATCTGATTTGTAAAAAACCGCCCTCGGCGTGAGGGCGGGACTAAATCTACGCGGAATCCAAAGTAACAAGGAACCGACAGCTCGCGCCAAACCGACATTCTTCCGAAGATCCGCCTAAACCCAGGGATCTTCCATAGGCGTGACTGACCCACAAGGAAGGTACGGCATTGTTGAGACCGCAGTATTTTTTTGTGAAGATTGAACCGGCGGCCACAATCGGAAATTTCTCCTGCTCTTCGGGGTATCTGATGCCGAAAGCAAGAAGTTCCCAGATGTTACTAAGACGCGCGCCCGGTCGCGCTAGCTGACTCATCGCTCTTCTCAAGCTAACTTCGTGATTGATATGAACCAGCTGACACAAAGCGCTGTATGAATCCACTCTCTTATTTTCCTTCTCATCGAGGGGATGCGGGAAATGTCTATCGGTGATCTTAGGATTTACCGCGCCGTATCTTCCTCGCTTGATCATGTCAGCCAAAGAAAGAGAGAAGTTTACCTCCACCCTAAATCGTCCCAAGGCAAGCTCTTTGGCGGATCTACTGATAATAAGAGACGGGAAACGAGGGTCCATATTGCTAACCTCCTTGTTTGAAGTTCTGGCAGGATAATAAACTATTCCTTGTATTTTGTCAAAATAAAACCGCCCTCGGATGAGGACGGAGTAAGAATCGGACAACTAGAGCCGGGGGCCGCCAAGAAAGATGTGAGTGAATAAATCCCCTTCGCGGACACGGTGTCTAGTGCACCAATATCCGAGATCAACAATCCGATCCGGCAGGTAGTGCAAGAAACGCCGGATCGCAAGATCTAGAACTACTAGTACAAAGATTGGCCACAGAGCGACAAACACACAATTCCCCCGCTTGTTCATCTCCATCCATCGCGCGTCAATCAGGCAAGCAACGCACAGCGCGATGAAACCAAGGACGAGATATACCAGGGCGAGCATCAAAGCCATCAATAACATCAGTAGACTCCGAAGGGTTCTGGCATGATAATAACCGATCTTCCATTTTTTTCAAAATAAAACCGCCACTCTCTTTTTCTTTCGTCCCTAACAATCAGTCGCCTATTCTTGCGCTTTCGTTAACGAAAGCGGTATTATTTTCACCATGGAATCATCAAAAGATTTTTCTTCAAGAAAAGAATGGGAGAAGTTCCTATGGAATGAATTGATCCAATATCTGCACAAATCAAAAAGCCCCGACGAACTGGAGAGAAAATTGACGGGTCTTTTCAGTAAACACGAAAAGGATCTGGCCATACGCCGACTGACAGCTTTAGTTCTAATGCACGACGGTCTTTCATACAGAAGGATCGGGGAAATTTTGTGGATCTCATCCGCCACGATTAACATGATTAGCAAAAGCTCCAAAAAATCGGGCAGTTATTTAGGGAGAAAGAATAAACCTAATCGTTCTCAGTCTCTATCTACCGGAGAATACTGGGCGGAAAAGCTAGAAAAATCTCAAGCTTCTTCCCGACTAGAAGATTTTTTGAACAGCATACTTGAGGGCTACACCAACCCCAAAAAACGTTGGGAGTTTTACAATAAATATAAATAAAAAAGTGATTACGTGTTGCGCCACTCTGCTTTCGTTAACGAAAGCAGAGTGGTTCTCAACAAAAAATCTACTACAAAATATTTCAGCAATAGAAAGAGCCGGGCGCGAAACCCACCACTTTCGTCAACGAAAGCGGTGGGTTTATTAAGCTATGAAATATGTCTGAAATGCATTTAGTAATTTAAACCGTAAACTGCGGGATAAAAAAACCGCCATCGGAATTTAGGGCGGAATAAATCCAGTTGCGAACGGCAGCGAAACGATAGTTCTCATTCCAGTCATTCTCAAACGAGTTCAGATTCAGCTTGCGCTTGTCGTCCCAGTCGTTGAGGTACGGAACATTGCGATTACCGTCCGGTCTCTGCCAGTCAAATATGCGACCTACCGCCCACGCCACCACCCTTTGAATACTCTCGGGGTTGAATCGAATCCCATGCCCTATCCGAAAAACCGGACTTCGCACGATAGCAGACCGCACCAAGTAGATTTTATTTTTTGAGATTCCTGAATACCGTTGGAGCATTCAGAATCCCGGAATTCGGCCGCAAGGAACCTTAATCCCAAGCTGACTCGCCTAGTATCCAAGGTTTATTTTAATTAAAATTTCGGAAAGAAAACAGCCCCGCTGCGATCCGCCTACCGGCGGCTCTACGCAGGGCAACCCGGTGCCAAAATATTTTGGCACCGAAAAACCTACCCGCCTTCGGCGGGCTACTTGCGAACGGCAGCGAAACGATAGTCCTCACCCCAGTCATGCTCAAACGAGCTCAGACCCAGCCCGCGCCCGCCGCCCCAGTCGCCGAGGCACGGAACAGCGCGATCACCGCCCGGCCTCTGCCAGCTCGACCCTAAAGCCACGACCAGCGATCGACGCTGAATATCACGATGCTGTTCGCCGATGGCTAATAGTTCCTCTATTTTAGCCGGCCGCAAGCCAAGCTTGTCTAACTTTTCGATAACCTGATCAGACGTTAAATATTCATCAAATCCTACTAAAATAACACTGGTCTCACCTTCGCCGCCTTTTTCAATATCAAAATTACCGCTTTTAATATCCGGATTGACGTAGTCGTATTTCCCGCCAGCGACCATTTCCTCCATTGAGCGGGAACGATCAACGGCTATTTCCAGTTGTTCAACTTTGCCTTCCGGAAATTTGGTGTATATATGTTCAATATTGTCCGGCAACATTTCAAAAAGGTGGGGCACCAGCGAGCCAATGTAAACTTTAGTATATGGCCTTATTTTCGTATACTCGAAGGCGATTTCACTAGAGTCACAATCAAAGATAATCGATATATCTACTTCAATTCTGCGCCTCAAACGCAGATTCTCAATGCGAGGATCTCGGTCATAACCGAACCCTTCAATCGGAGCATCTACTTCATAAAGGAATTTTAGCTCTCGGCTAGTTAAATCTTCTTCTCCATTCATCTTCTTTTCTATCTGGGTCAGGAATTTCATATCCTTGGCTTTCTTTTCATATTTC
Organism: uncultured Candidatus Saccharibacteria bacterium; assembly: GCA_964545345.1. Lineage (GTDB taxonomy): Bacteria > Patescibacteriota > Minisyncoccia > UBA6257 > WO2-44-18 > JAUSKF01. The sequence continues at coordinate 19,883 of CAZJFE010000010.1, forward strand.
GGCCCATCGGGAAATTCCTTCATCTTTTCCTGCACGACAGGGGCAATATATGAATCAAGGTTTTGCTGCTCGGCAATACCCCTGACTTCGCCGATCTGATCCCCCTGCATCCGGATAGCGGCCCGGGGAATGGTCGGTTTACCTTTTTTATCCAATGAATAATAAACATAAAAATCACCGCCCTGAAGCTGGGCTTCGGCAGTGGATTCTCCGGCCGTGCACCAGCCGGTGCCATGGCCTTGAAGAGATTCAACCAACAGAGTCGGGTCGGAGCCCTGTTCGTATTTAACCCACTCTCCGGCGACATCTTCCAAAGACTCAGCACCCGGCCCGAGAGCAGTTTTTTCGATTGCCCAAGCATAAAGTTTGGCGAAGTTCTCTCCTTGGAGCAGCTTCTCAAATTCTTTCCTTTCATCTTCGTTCAAAGCCAGGAGATCAACATGCCGCTTGCCGTATTTTTGAGAAACTGCGTCCAAAACATAGGCCAACGCTTCGCGATTGATATCCGGGAAAGGCTTCACGGTATCTTTGCGGCGTTTGGAAAATTGTTTTTTATCTTTATCGTATTCTCCCAGATTTAAAACACTCCGCATTGTGTAGTATTTCAGCCAATCAGGATAAGTGGCGTCGGGAGAAGCCAAATAATCTATCCAATTGTCCAAGCTGTGCCGCTGGTCGGAAGTGATGACTTCGGCGGCCTGTTTTTTCACCTCTTCGGTAATTTCTATCTCTCCATGACCCTGTTCGCGGGCGATTCGCCGCTGGCCTTCAAAATATGATTCGGGAATTTCTTCGGGTTTGATGACGAATTTGTCGTGAAGAACTTTTTTGATCGCCTCCATTCCCCGATGACGCTCCTCCGGATCTTTTCGGTCAATGATCTCTTTGAAGCGGTCAAGGTAATTTTGAATACGAATTTCCGGTTTTTGCGGCAATTTTTCTCCCACGCGTTTTTCCGTCCGATTGGCGGCGGATTCCACTTCCTCGCTCTTATTCAGGTCGTATTTATTCTTAAGAAATTCGGGGTTTTCCATCCCACTTATTTTAATGGAAAATAAAGCTTATTCCAATGACTATATGGACTTGAATACTCCGATAAACTAAAATTGTATCTATGGCCTCTGAGACTAATCTGGAAAATATACGCCACTCACTCGCCCATTTGTTGGCGGCGGCGGTTTTAAAAAAATATCCGAAAGCAAAACTCGGCATTGGCCCGGTCATTGAGAATGGGTTTTATTATGATTTCCTGCTTCCCGACCCGCTAACCCCCGAGGATCTGAAGGATTTTGAAAAAGAAATGCGGAAAATGATCGGCGGTAAACTCCCCTTCTCCGGTGAAGAAGTTACAGCTGACGCCGCGAAAAAACGAATGAAGGGCCAAAAGTTCAAATTGGAGCTAATCAAAGATTTCTCCAAAGAAGGGCAGAAGCTAACCATTTATAAAACCGGCGATGTCTTTGAAGACCTCTGCCGCGGAGGCCACGTAGAAAATACTTCCGAAATTCCAGCCGATGGTTTCAAGCTGGATAAAATCGCCGGAGCTTATTGGAAAGGCAGTGAGAAAAACCCCCAACTTCAGCGTATCTACGGATTGGCTTTCGGTAGCAAACAAGAGTTAGAAAGTTATCAAAAGATGATGGTGGAAGCGCAAAAACGCGACCATCGCAAACTCGGCAAAGAATTACAGCTTTTTGAAATCGTAGACGAAGTCGGTCCGGGTCTGCCACTATTTCACCCCAAGGGCGCTATCTTGCGCCGTGTGGTAGAAAACTACATCACCGAACTCCAAGAAAGCCGAGGTTACCAGCCGATCTGGATTCCCCACATCACTAAAGGCGAGCTTTATAAAATCTCCGGGCATTTGGATAAATACGACGCGATGTATCCTCCAATGAAGCTCAAAGATGAGGCAGATTACTACATCAAACCGATGAACTGCCCGCATTTTATGATGCTTTATAAATCACTCCCCCATTCCTACAAAGAGCTCCCGGTGCGTTGGACTTCCACCACTACGGTCTACCGTCATGAAAAATCCGGCGAGCTTTCCGGCTTAACTCGTGTCCGGTCACTCACGCAAGATGATTGTCATGTATTTGCCCGTCCTGATCAGATTGAATCGGAAATTAATTTGATGTTGGATATGATCGCCGAGGTTTACAAGAAATTCGGCTTTAATGATTTCTGGGTTCGTATCTCCACTCGTGATCCAAAAAACAAAGATAAATACATCGGCGACGAAAAAGTCTGGCAAGAATCCGAGGAGGCGCTTACTCGGTTGATTCAAAAGCGCGGCTGGGAACATGAGATCGGCGTGGGCGAAGCGGCTTTCTACGGCCCGAAATTGGACTTCATCTTCAAAGACGTGATCGGCCGCGATTGGCAACTTTCTACCATTCAACTGGATATGAATCTGCCCCAGCGCTTCGCCCTGGAATACACCGATACCGATGGAGCGAAAAAAGCTCCTGTCGTCATTCATCGGGCGCTTTTGGGATCCACCGAACGCTTCTTGGGAATATTAATTGAGCACTTCGGAGGCGCTTTCCCGGCCTGGCTCGCTCCGGTGCAGGTGAAAATAATCCCGATCTCGGAAAAACACCTCGCCTACGCCGAGAAAGTTAAAGAAGCGCTTACCGGTTACCGGATTGAGGTTGCTTCGGAAAATGAATCGCTGGGTAAAAAAATCCGCACCGCGGAGAAAGAAAAAGTGCCGTTTTTGGCGGTAGTTGGTGATAAAGAAATGGAAAGTGGCGAAGTTAGCTTGCGGGAACACGGCGGTAAAGATCACGGATCGGTCAGTATAGAAAAATTGAAATCGCTCTTAAAATAAAGCTCCTCTTACGAGGAGCTTTTTTTAACCAACGTGGACTTAGTGCCGGAAGCGCTTTCTACGATGATAGAAATCCGATCCAGAATCGGGCGGGTGTCATCCGCCTCAACATACAGCCGGTCCTTCTTTTCAACCAAGAACCATTTCCCCTCAAAGCAGACAGCGCGCGATCCGGCAGTGAGCATATCCTTTTTATCAAACTCTTCGGCAAAGCCCCAAATCTGAATCAGGGAATCCTGACCGAAGAAACGGAAGGAAAGGCAAACAACACGAGCGCCTCCCTGCAATTTCTGATCGGCGGAAACCATGAAATTACGGTGGATATCGGCAACCCAGCAACGCCTATCTCTACGATCACTAATGAATTCCATCGGATCCCCATCTTCATTTTTGCCGATATGGTAATACCAATCCGGAGCCCTGACCCAACGCCGGTCCGGGTCTCTCAGCGGCGGCCGAATTTCTCGCATGTTCCGCTCCAGGCCCGATGGGCTTTAAGTTACTAATTTAATTTTAACCTTCCGAGTAAACTGATGCAACTTCTTAACGGCCCTCCAAGACATCTCGGAAAATCTTTTGCAGAACTGCTGGGTTACCGGCGCCCTTCAAAGACGCCATCGCTTTCCCAAGCAAAAATTGCAAAGCATTTTCTTTTCCCTTTTTGAAATCCTCCACCGTTTTCGGATTTTCAGAAACAATCTTTTCCGCCAACGGTCTCAATGAAGATTCATCGGAAACCTGAGACAAATTTTCTGATTTCATAATCTCCCGAGGATCTAACCCCGTTTCTAGCATTTTTACCAAAATATCTTTAGCGGCCCGGCTGGAAACTTTTTTCTCCGCCACCAAAATAATCAAATCGGAAAAATTCTCCGGATCTACTTTGCATTCCTCAATCTTCATTCCCTTCTCCATCAATAAACCGCGCAGGTCGCTATTGAGATAATTGAAGGCCAGCTTGATTTGGTCCGGTTTAGCAACGCCGCCCTCTTCGGCCAACTCGGAAATGGTTTCTTCAAAAAACTGGGCTGTGGCCCGCTCAATCACCAAAATCTCCGCCTGTTCGGGAGTCAGACCGTATTCCTTTGCAAAACGCTGTCGCTTGATGTGAGGCAACTCCGGAATTTCCATTTTCAATTTCTTTAAATCAAATCCGGCAAGATCAAGCGGGGGTAAATCCGGTTCCGGAAAATAGCGATAATCGTGCGCCTCTTCCTTCACTCGCTGGGAAACCGTTTTTTTATGAGCGTCATCCCAACCGCGGGTCTCCTGAATAACTTTTTTACCGCTAGATAATACCTCTTCCTGACGCTTTATTTCATAGTTGATCGCATCGTGCGCCGCCTTGAATGAGGCGATGTTTTTTAACTCTACCTTAGTGCCTAAGGTCTCATCAGGAGACACGCTGACGTTGGCCTCAACCCGCATCTGCCCCTTCTCCATATCCGCGTCGGAAACGCCCAAATAACGCAAAATTAGCTGTAATTCCCGGGCAAACTCTACCGCCTGCTCGGCATTCTTGATGTCCGGCTCGGTAACCAATTCCATCAGCGGAACGCTGGAGCGGTTGTAATCAACCAAGGAGACTGACGACTTATGACTTATGACTGACGACTGGTCGTTAGTTGTTAGTTGTTTGTCGCTAGTCTGGTGAACCAACCGCCCGGTGTCTTCTTCCAAATGAATACGGCGTAAACGGACGCCGCGCAACAAGCCGCCGAAAATTAACGGTAAATCGTATTGAGAAAGTTGATAGCCCTTCGGTAGGTCGGGATAAAAATAATTTTTCCGGTCAAATTTAGAAAACTGCGGTATCTCCCCGCTCAAAGCCATCCCAACTTTTAAAACCGCTTCAATCGCCTGCCGATTGGCGGTCGGTAAAGTCCCCGGATGCCCGGTGCAGATCGGGCAAACATTTGCATTCGGATGTCGCTCCTCCGGATCATTCAAACAATCACAAAACATCTTAGTGCGAGTTTTCAACTCGGCATGAATTTCTAGTCCGATGGTCGGTTTATATTGCATAGTTACTGATAGGTTTATTATACTTCAACCAGGTTCATTGAAAAAAGGGTTGCGCTAAATGCGTCTGCGAGAAAAGATTATGTATTGCGCTATGCCCTCCCGACTAAAGCATCTGCGCGGGCAGGTACGGAAAATCGCCTGGGAGTGCGGTTTCGCGCCGACGATTCCTTTTGATGTCGGGCCTATGAAATATTTTGAATACGGAATCATCGGACGACCGGAAACTCTGAAGTTCATGATTGATTACATGAAAATCTGCGGCACGGTCGGAATTTTCGGAATTTCTCCCGGTGTCATGGGCGAAATGAAAACGGCTTTGGATGAAGGCATGAAAATCCGAGTCTTCCCGGAACTGGATCCGGAGTGGGACTCTATGTACGAAAAGCTGGCTAGAGATCCGGCAAACGGTGATCTCTTCGCCCGCCTGCGCGGCAAGAATGAATTGATCGCGCTGGTAGGCGCTCGAGCAATCGGAAAGACCTTCTGGTCTGATAATCTGCTGAAGCATTTCACCGGTAGATTGGGCCGAGTGAAAAACACCACGACCCGCGCCCCACGTAACAAAGAAGATTACAAATCTTACCGCTTCCTGAAAAAAGCAGAATTCAGGAAGGGCGTGAAGGAACACCAGTTCCTTGAGTGGGACAAGTATCAGGGCAGTCTCTATGGCTCTTCGCTTAAAGAGATCCGCCGCGTTCTCAAGAGGAGTCCCGGCATATTCGCTATTACGCCCAAGGGCGCGATTGAGCTCAACAAACACCGCCTGGAAATCAACCTGACAACTCTGCTTTTGGTGCCCGAATCAAAAAAGGTACTGCTGCAGAACTTTGACCGCCGCGGCATTACTGATCCGAAAAAACGCGCCGAACTGCTGGAAGACGCCCGGAACTTCACCCTACCGCCGGAAGTAAGACATCGGAAAATCATCATTACCGGAGATACGGAAAAAGACGAGAGAAAAATCCTTAGAATCGCCGAGTCGCTGATTAACAAATAAAAAATGCATTTAAACAAAAGCCACGGAGTAATCCGTGGCATTTTTATTTTAAGAAGAACTGCCTCCGTTCAACCACTTGCGCAACCAGTTATCCCAAATCGCATCGTGATCGGAAGTCTTCATCTTCGGACACTGAACAGTGAAAATTCTCTTTCTTTCCGTCTTGGAGATAATCGCCATCACGCAATGCTTATCGGTCGGCTTGAGCATAATCGTGGGAATTTCCTTAGCGTGAGAATGGAAAACTTCTCCCAAAGTATTATCGCCAACGTAACCATATTCCCTCTTCTGCCCTTCCAGCGGCAAAGGGTTGAAGATCAGACAGATACCGCCCATGTTTCCAACTTCGTTAATCTTATCCAAATGGGTCAGCACCAGACCGGAGCTTTCCCGAGGAGAAGTTTTCGGACGCAATCGTTCCGGCTTCTTGATAATCTTTTTCCGGTGAAATTTGAAATCCGGATAAAAAACCAAAACGCCTTTCTTTTCCAAAAAATTCACAAATCCCTGTAGTTCTTCTTTAAATCTTTGACTGC
>CAZJFE010000011.1:0-23554 GCA_964545345.1 uncultured Candidatus Saccharibacteria bacterium
TTCCCAACGATCGGATTTTCAGCGTTATTAAAAAAGACACCCCGGTAGTCAAAGCGTTTGAATTTATTGATGATGTTCTGCGGCACAGCGTTCAGGGAATAGCCGAGTTGATCGCCATGCCTGGTATCGTCAATGTGGATTTCGCCGACGTTAAAGCGATTATGAAGGATGCCGGTTCGGCTCTAGTGGGCATCGGTATCGCCTCTGGACAAGAGCGGGCAGGTTCTGCTGTTGACCAAGCGATTAACTCTCCTTTGCTGGAGACTTCCATTGATGGGGCGAAGGGAATTTTATTCGCGGTTTCCGGAGGCAAAGACCTGCGCTTAAACGAAATCCACGACATTGCTAAAAGTATTGGCGAATCCGTGGATCCGTCTGCCAAGATTATTTTTGGCGCTTATCATGATCGTAAATTACGCAAAGGGGCTTTGAAAGTCATCTTATTGGCTACCGGATTCAACGGCGCCTCAGTTAAGAGTTCGGAGCCATCAATTTCTACTTTATTTAGTTCCGAGATCGCCCTGGTTGCAAAGCCGGCGATGGTCACTAAGGAAGAAATCATAGCTAAAAATGACAATAGCGGAACTTCCGGGCGTGTTTCGGAGAAAGAATCCAGGGAAAAGAAAAAAGATGACGACATTTGGGATATCCCGACTTTCTTAAGGAAAAAGAAGTAAATAAAAACCGAGCACATAAGCTTTATGTGCTCGGTTTGTTTTAGGGAACAACGTGGAATTTAGCGACTTCAATGACGTTCTTTCGGAAATAATCCATCGTCATTTTGCGACCGGTGCTATGAATCACCGGCGTATCTTTCTGGCACTTTTTTACCTGATCGGGCGGAATAGCATAGCAAAACGCGATGGCGAAACGCACCGGCCATTTGCGCTGTTGTTCTTGCAATTCTTCTTCGGTGGGTTTCAGGCGGCCAGGGCTTCCGAAATGGTCGTTAACCTTTCGTTTGCAGTTCGGGCATTCATTATAGGAGTACCCTTTATGAGTCAGGGGATCTTTCTTTCCGGACACGGCTGATTCACCGGTAACTAAGCTGATATCGCAATCAAAGCAATAAGGGCCGGCCCAGCAGGCAATTCCAATCAGCGCTTTGCTGTAATCCTTGGCGTTATGACCGTAAAAGAAGTAGCTTCCTTCCATAACATTCTTCCTCCGGGTAATTGAATGAACCAGAGATAATTTATAACTTTTCTTTGCTGATTGCAAGGCGTGGAGCAAATCAAAAACTCCCGACACAACCGGGAGTTTTTGATTTCTGACACTAACAACTAGGAATGATGCTCTATTTCGCTCTCAAGCTTTCCAAGCCACTTGGTCGCCATTTCTTTGCCGCCCAAGCCAAAAGCCAAACCGCCAGCTAATGAAAGCATCGCGATCAATCCCGTGATTAGGGTGTTGATGATGCTGACAGCGACGCCCAATTGAACCAAAGCTGTTAAGAGACCGAAGATCACCACTACCCACCAGGTGAGTGTGCCCAATCCCTTGGCTCCGTGTAAGTTAGCGCTCATGACGGACGCGCGAACCAAACCGCGGAGGAAGCCAGCCAACATCAAAGCGGCTAGCAGGATTAACATCGCTACCAAAACCTGCGGAACGTATTGTAGTACATCTCGCAAGAAAGCAGACAAGGTGAAGAAGCCCAAAATATCGGATGCTGCCAATAAGAAAGCCAAAACAAAGAACCAGTAGACGATCCTTCCGGCTAATAAGCCAGAATTTAGTTTCATGTGAGCTCTCTCAATGATCGCTTCAACGCCCAATCTCTTCAACAAAGCGTCTAAGCGGACATAGTAGACAACCCTTTCAACTACCTTTTCCAAGACCGCGGCGACGATTAAACCGACGATAAAGACGATTAAAGCGCCGAGCAGAGATGGCAGGAAGTTGGCAACCGTGATCCAAAGTTCTTGAATGGAAGCCCTTAAGACATTCAACCAATTCTCAATAACCATTTAGTTAGTATAAATAAAAGGTTTCCGACCTTTCTATATGACTCAATTATAGCATTTTGAAGTGGATGAGTAGTGTTCTCATGTGGAAAACTCATTTCTTGAAGCTGATTTGCTAAAATTAAGCAGTGATGTCAGTCCTCTCAAAATATATCGTTGCCTCTTCGGTGGTTATGGCAACCATGCTGGGCATGATTTACGCTTTTCAATTCTCCAGGATTGAACGTAACCTGCCTCTTAGCCCGGAGCAATTTGAGCGGTTGGTTGATCTTGGGCCGCCGACTAAAGACTTCGGAAGCAACAATTCCGTTACTACAAGAGCGGATGATTTCGTCGCGTTGGCGCCGTCTGATTCGCCCACCAAGGAGTCCGGTGAGCAAACGACTCAGGATAAGTCTTTCTTCCAGCGCTTTTTCAGCAGAGGCGATTCCGGCGATTTGGCTATCAATCCCGCCAAAGAAACTTCGGTTAATACCAATAGTCCGTTTTGGATTCGCTTAATAGAGCGTTTTGATCCGTTCGCTCGTCCCACTTCTCCCACCAAAGAGTTGAGTGACGCCCGTTTCGCGGTGAAACCTTTACCGACGCCCACATTAGCCGCTCCTGTCCCGGCTCCGGGACCATCCGGTTCACCGGTGGTCATCCCTCAGCCCCAGCAGATCGTCCAGGTTATAGAAAAAATCGTGGAGAGAGTTGTCATCAGAGAGGTAGAGAGGCCGGTGCCGGTTCCTACTCCAACGCCGGTTCCCGTGCCTACTGCGAAACCAACGCCAACGCCGGCGCCTGCTCCGGTTCAGGAAGCTGGTTCCACCATTGCCTGTTCCATCCAGGCCTTTGACAATGCCGTCGGCGGCGCTTCCCATACTTTGATTTTCCGGTGTGACGATCCGAATGTTTGTTCGGTCGCCAAAGACGGCGAAAGTTTTATTGATGTTTTGGGCAAGGGCTACTTTAATTTCCCCGGTCTTTCTCCGGCTAGCTACAAAATTCGTTGCGGTGATAGATCTCGCTCCTGGAACTCCGCGGTTTCTCCATTTCCGACTAAACCTTCTTATGGCCAAGTTGGTTTTCGCTGGTTCGCTAACGATAACAGTGAGGTGCCGGGCCGACCGTTGTCTGAAATAAACAAGCCAATGAAGGCCTCTCTTCTCCCTGGAACCGGCCAGGTTCGTTTACGACTGGCGGTAATGGCGGATCGGGTTCAAGTTGCTAGAGGTGACGCTAAGTTTAAGCTACAAGCCGCCTTTACCACTCCCGTGGTCGGATCTACGGTCAGTTCATCCAATGTCGGCGGTTTATGCAACAACCTGCCGGACGGCCAATATAAAGACGTTCAAACGCTTGAAACCGTTAAATTTTTTGATAACCCATCCGTTAACGATAAAGTTCTAATGGCGACCAGGATTGACGATCCGTTCTATGGAGTCGCGATACCACAGACCTACAACGAGACCAATTCCATCGTTAACCTAAACGCCGCGATTCCCGCCAACACTCCGGCTTTGTGGGATGTTTCACTGCGCTTGAGTCCAATCGGGACCGGTGAGTTGATGTGTTTCCGCTTAGTGCGAAGCGACGGTTTACAGCTGGAGTCTTACGATACTTGGCCGGCAGTTTATAGCGATCAGTAAAGAAATTTTGTATACTGCATTTAGCTAATTTGGTGGGAGCGTGTTTTGACTAGAGAAGAATTGATTGAAGAACTGATTCGGCTCTGGGATAGCCCGGAATCCAATGATGGGGAACTGGTGCGATGCTGGCAGAAAATCTTTTCTTCCATGGGGATCCGAGTCAGGATGAGAGTTTACAAAAGAGGGGAGCGAAAACTGGTTGATTTTGACGAAGCGTATCCTGCCGGTGTCCTGGAAATGGTCTGTGATTGTTTTGAGGAGGCCGGATTCTATTTGAATAACAAGCGACTGCGGCATTTGCTTGGGGATCTGCTTCTAGATCTTTTTAGGCGGTACAGCATAAATTAAAACCACCTCGCGTAACGAGGTGGTGTTTTTGTAATTTAGATTAAGCTCTTGCGGAGATATTCATTCATCAACATTTTGGTTTTTCCCGAATGCATTTTCTGGACCGCTTTCTGCTCCTTTTCTGAAAGCTTGGTCCACTCCGGCTGGCTTTCCTTTAGCACGTCTTCAAACATCGCCTTAATCGTTGGGCCGATGCTGGAGGGAGTGCGAACGTCCAATCCCTTCTCGCGCAACCCGCCGAAGACATGTTCCAGCCGCTGTTCCGTCCAGAACTCAGCAACGAACTGAATCGCCGACTCCAGCTCTTCCACCGATTTTTTGTCGTCTCTCTGCAACGAGGAGCGCTCCTCAAACTTCTGGTGCTTGTGTTTGACGATTGCCCAATCAGAGCTGATTTGGACCATCGGGATGGCGGAGATTACGACGCCTTCCGCCAGATTTTCCGGATCGCTAATCCCATTTTCTTCGCCAACCTTGGAAGGAAAGACCCTCAGCTTATCAAAAAGTTCAAGATCAGGTTTCCCTCTGTAGAGCAAGGGAACGGTCGGTAGCCCCAACTCCTCAGCCGTGGCTTTCACCACGTCCCAGTCCATCAAACACCCGTTGATTCGAACTCCGAAAATCCGGAATCCCTTTCCGGGTTCGGCGAAGTAGCGCACGCCTTTCTGAATTCCGTTACCGAACCATTCTCCGTAGACAATAACCTCGCCGCCCTTTTCGATAGCGAGTTGTTCCAGCTTTTCCGGCAGTTCTGGGTGATCACGCACCCAAGCCATGAAGCTCATGCCCGTGCTTGGATTACTGGTTACCACGTCGAATTCTTCATTTCGACCGCCGACACGGAAAGTATTATCCACCCAGCCGATTCGAACCGATGTCCCATGAATTTTTTCGGTAACAGCGACTTCCGGCACCTGCATGATTTCCGGCAGACGATTCAAGCTGACGATGTCCGTCCACTTTGCGAACTGTCCCATTTCTCTTTTCTCCTAAAGTGTTAAGGTACTGTCTTATTTAACTCGCCAGAGTTTATCACGTGATTGGTCCGTTGTCAAACCTAGCTGAGCGAGGCGAATAAAAAGGCGCCTTCTTTTGAAAGCGCCCGTTAGCTGATTTTATTTAAATATTCAGACCCCAGAGGAGCAGTCCGATCAAGACGCCCATCATCAACATCATCAATCTGATTCTGACTTCCCTTGATAGGGGAGAAAACTGGTGCACGGGCATACCTTCCCACATCGGTCCTTTGAGGGCCTCGCGACGTTCCTCTGCCTGCGCTCCCCATTTCTGGTCAATCTCCTGATCCCAAGCACTCTTATCCACGGCCGATCTCCTAAATGGGTACTGGCGAGATATTAGCTTTCTTTTTCCAAAATGTCAAATGCTCTGAAGAAAAAAGAACCCCAGCCAATATCGGCTAGGGGTTTGTTTGATTGAAAGACTTGCCTGCCTATGGCAGGACTACTTACCGGCGGCCTGTTTCGCGTTCTGGACCACCTGCTTCATCACCGCGCCGGCCTGCGCGAATCCTTCGGCGAGCGTAGAGGCGTCCTGCGTGTTCGTCGACATCTTGTTGTTGAAGAGATCGCACTCGGTCTTCACCTCTCTGGCAACAGCTTCCAGGTCGGCGCCGGTGATTTTGGATTTCACATCGCCGGTACGGCGAGTCGCTTCCAACTCCGCCCGATTGACCGCTTCCTTGATCCGAGCCGGAATTTCTCCCGTCAGCACTTCGCCGACACCCGTCAGGTCCGTTCCTTCTTCCAGAGATCCACCGGCGAAAATCCGAACCATCTTCTTGACGGTCTCGGCATCCGGCGGCAGAACGGAAACCACCAGATCAATTCGGCCGGGCCGGCGCATCGCCGGGTTGATCTTGTCGGCGTGGTTAGACGTCAGCACCGTCATGATCTCCGTTGCCTTGCCGTCAATGCCGTCCAGCTGGTTCAGCAGAACGTTCACTTCCGTATTCCGATCAATACCGGCCACCCGATCAATGTCTTCAACGAAGACCACCACCGGCTGGTACTGCACTGCCCACTTCAACGCCTGCGGCAGTTCCGCCGGGTTCCGGACGTAAATGAACGTCCAGCCCGCTTCGGTCGCCGCTCTCGCGATGTAGCTGGCGAGTAGGGTCTTTCCGACTCCGTATTCACCGGCGAACAGAATGCCGCGCTTGAGCGAACGGCCCTGTTCCTTGCGTTCCTTAGCGTACCTGATCGGGATGAGCACGTTCCGGTCAATGGAATTCTGCAGATCTTCCCGGAAAATCGGCACATCTTTCGTCAGTTCGAAGAACTTCGGCTTGGGCATCGCTTCCGCTCGGCCGAGGGAATCCAGGAACGAGATGCTGAAGGCCTTCCCCCGATGGAGACTTTCCTTCATGGCGATCTTGCGGACCACATCCAGCAGACGCCGGATACGCTGTTCAAAGCGACGCTTGCAGACGATGTTACACAGAAAGACAATGCGGCCATCTTCAAAACCGGTGTCGGTCTTGACTGTGGCGCCTTCCATGCCAGGAAGCTGGAACGTTCCCCACGGCACCTGGATGGTCTTCCCGAGTTCCACCTCAACATCAATCTGGTGCGCCTTGCCGTCCCACCCGTCTCCCATCTGGTTGAACAGGCCGAGCTCGCTCTTGATCGCCTTCTGAAGAGCGCTTGCGCCGTCCCACGGAGCCACCGGAATGGTGATGTGGATTTCGGTTTCCTGCTCCTCAAAATCGTACTGGCGCTGAAGCGCGTCAATCACGTCGGGCAAATTCGCGCCTTCCGGAATGATGATCTTGTCGCCGACGCGCTCCACGGTGGGATCGTAGGCCTTTTCATCCTCATTCCCTCCGATGCCCAAAAACTTCATCAGAATTTCAGCGTTGGCGTTGCCTTTACCGGACTTTGCTCCCAGTCCTGCAAGAACCTTGGCGATTTCTTTCGGATTCATTCTCTTTCTCCTTTCATTAGGGTTAACGGCGATGTGAGAACTTGTTGTAAAACCCTGCGGTTTTCCTTTCGTGACTGGTTTCGGTTGTCAAAAATTACGAAAATTTAGCTGGGGAGATTCTAGCACATCTTCCTCTCAAATGTCAATGGTTCGGTCGTATTTCTTTTTAGAAGATATTTCTTCCACAGATAACGATAAATAAATAGTGACAAACGATAAGCGCTAAATTAAGCTAAAAAGATAAAATCATGAAAAAAAGCTCAACAATATTTCTTCAGGTAGTCATCGTACTCATTGGCATTGGCGTTCTTGCTCTCATGCTTTGGGAGCCCCACCTAGAGGGTCGAAACGTAAACGCCACGCTCTTTGAGATCTATTTTAAAGATCCATTTCTGGCATATGTGTATATAGGGTCCATTCCATTTTTCGTTGCGCTCTATCAGGCAATCAAGGTGCTGGGATATGCCGGTCAAAATAAGATATTCTCGCAAGCGGCCGTGAATACTTTGAGGACTATAAAATATTGCGCGATAACTCTTGCCGCTTTTATCATGGGAGCAGAAGGCTACATCTTCATTGTCTCGCGCAAAGTAGAGGAGGATATTGCAGGCGGAGTGATGATGGGCGTTATCTTGATTTTTGTCTCTGCCGTCGTGGCTACTGCCGCGGCTGTGTTTGAAAGAACTTTACAAAACGCCGTTGATATAAAATCCGAGAACGACTCAACGGCAGAACTGGACTAACATGGCAATGATCAGCGCCGAATTGCGATTTTTACCGGAATTCCGTAATATTTGACGGAAAGGGCCCATAGTAAAGTGGTATTACACGGCATTCGCATTGCTGAGGCGGGAGTTCGATTCTCCCTGGGTCCACCCGCATTAAACAGGGGCGAAGGCGTATCGCTTTAAGGAACATCTCGGAGGCGGTTGGGCTTGGCTCGTTCGTTAACTCCGAACGAACAACCGCCGAGAGCGAAGAAAATCCGGCCGCAGGAGCCGGATTATTCTGTTTCCGCGAAGCAATGCGACTGAGTTATTTAGTGTAGTAGAAAAACTCCAGAATTATCAAGGCGAACCAGCCGACTTGCAAGACGAAGAAGAGGACAATCTGGATTAATTCCAGGAGTTGATGGCGGGAAATGCTGAAGTTTTCCTGCACGATCGCATAAATGTCTTCCAGGGTATCCAGCTTTTTTTGGACCACTTTGCGCCAGTCGTCCAGTTTAAATTTCTTGGTGGCCAGTTCATAGAGGCGAGCGGAGTACCAGTCACCAATTAATTTAATATCGCGGTCAATCGCTTCAAAATCAGCAATGGCTTTGGCGCGAACGTGGATCATTTCCCGAAAGGCAAGTTCCAGTCGTTTGCGATTCCAGGTAAAGCTACCCTTGTTAGGAACTTCGGCGAACTTCGTTACTTTACGTAAACGCTCGTCCAATTCCTGATCCAGCGCCCGGTAACGCAAAAGTTGCAGGTTGGCGGTCTGGAGTAAATCCACAATATCGTCAATCTCGCCTTTAGTGTCAAAAACCACGGCGCCGTCCCAGTCTACGATTACCAGATCATTTTGGGCGTATTTAATTTGAGTGGATAGAGTATATTCAATTTCTTTTTCGTCCAGAGGTTCTTTTTCGGATTTAAGAAAGGCGCCGATTTCAATGCTGCGATTCAAAAATTGCTCCGGATCTCCCTGATAGCCGGAGACCAAGGCAATGGCGTACTCCTCACTCATTTCCAGCGCTCCTCCGCGTTTTTGGGAGATCTTCTGACAAGCGTCAATCATCGCTTCGCGAAGTTTGAAGGTTCCTTCGGAGAAGACATCTTCAACTTCCACCGAGGCCTCCACGAGGAAGTTTTCGGTTGGGTAGGTTCGGACCAAAAACTTAACTGACTTACCTAAAACGTCCTTCTTTTCCTCGGTGGAGGCGAATTGCTTTGGGATTGCCGAATCATAATACTGCGGCGCGCTTTGGAGCGGCTTTTGTTCCAGCGCCTCGCCCTTTTTCAGACGAGGGGATTCGGCTATTACGAAAGTAATCAGCTTGTTCATGGTTGTATATCAACAACCTCATTTTACCACGGATTTGCCAAAAGTCCTTGGAATTTGGGTGATATAGCCAAAAAACTAGGGGTAGTGTATATATGTTATTATCGTAATAAGGGAGTAGGGCTACTTCTGCTTAAAATAAGCCTGCCTGACCGGTAGGCGGGCTCAAAATGAGCTTAAAGGTAACCCAAAAGCCCCTTATTCGTTATATATGCTAGAGGGAGAACACAAGTTAATAGAGCAGGCCAAAGATGGTCATCACGAAAGCTTCGGTAAGCTTTACGACCATTACATTACTCCGATTTACCGCTTCGTGATGGTTAAAGTTAACCATCGTGATGATGCCGAAGACCTGACTCATGAAGTCTTCCTCAGCGCCTGGCAGAACCTGAAAAATTATAAGTTTCAGGGATTTCCGTTTTCTAGCTGGTTGTATCAAATTGCTCGGAACAAGGTCATTGACCATTACCGGACGAAGAAGATGCACTCAAGCATTGATGACGTGGATGAGAATCTTTTTGAAATTGTAGGCGCGCTTGAAAAAGGATTAGACACTTCGCTAGCGTTGGAAAACGTCAAAGAGGCGATTGCTTCTCTGACCCCCGACCAGCAAGATGTGATTGTTATGAGATTCGTTGAAGACCTTTCCAACGAAGAGATAGCGTCCGCTCTGAAAAAGAGCGATGGCGCCGTAAGGTTGTTACAGCATCGCGCGATCAATAATTTGAAAGCTAAGTTGAGTCGTAAAGACTAACAACATGGAAGATCAACTAATCAAAATTTTAAAATCACTTAAATCCATCGCTCCTGATCAGGAATTTATTTCCAAATCCAGGAATTTGGTTTTGTCCGCCCCCCAGCACACTCGGGGTTGGTTTATTTTCCACGGCGGAGTTTTGCAGAGCATCAAAATGGGAGCCGCTTTTACTTTAGCCAGCGGATTACTTTTCATAATTCTTGGCGGCATCTCTTTCTTTAACGTTCGTAATTTATCCCCGGTGATGCTTTCCAGCATTAATTCCAGCAATATTGAAGCCGAAGCTGACAGCGTGGATTTCCACATTCAGTTAGGTCAGGCGAAGTATGAAACCGATTCCGAAAAAGAAATCGGAGCTAAGATAGACGAACTTTTGAATAATCTAAGTCTATGATCTCAATCTTAGGCAGGATTAAATTGGCGACACTCGGTGTGGCCGCCGTAAATTTGCTGGTCGCGACGCCGGTTTTGGCTTGGGATTTAGCCCCTCGCGCTTCCGCGCAATCCGACGCGGTGAAATCGGCTCTTGATGAATTGGAATCTCCGGATCACGAGTTGTCTCCCTTGGAGCAGTTTTTAGGTGTTTTGGACGTTTTGGACGCTCAAATTGTTGATCTAGAGAACAGTTTAGTTGCTCTCAGAGGCCTCAGCTCTGACCAGGTCTCTCAGCGCGGGGAATATCTATTGTTTTTGGAGGAATCGGCGAGTTATCTGACCGCGCTCCGTTTAGATACCGACGCGGAAGAGGTGGATGTGAAGTTTTTAGCTGACGACCTAAAGACCTGGAAAGAAGAAATCTTTGACCCAGAGGTCCAGGAAATTTTGAATTTTTCTTTGATTTTGCAGGCCCGGTCTATCTTACGGACGGCCGAACTTCGCTACTTAAAAATTAGATCAGATGTTGAGCGCCTTTCCGATTTGAAAATTTTAACTGACAACCGAGCGGAACTGTTGTTAACAGAAGCCAGACTTTTGCTGACTGCCGCGGATACTTTCTTGGATACAGCCGAGGAGTTGCTCGCTGAAGGAGATCAGGATGCTCAGCTCAGAAAGACTGTTAACGCGGCTATCGCCAAAATTAAGTTGGCCTACAAAAAGTTTTTGGATATTAGTTATCTCGTCAAAAGTTCTCTCAAATAAAAAACTACCCCACACAAAGGGGTAGTTTTTTATTTACTAGCGAACTGAGTCTTTCAATTCCTTTCCTGGGCGGAATTTCGGTCGGGTCATCGCCGGAATTTGGAGTTTTGCTCCAGTTTTCGGATTGACGCCCATGCGGGCTTTGGCTTTGACGACTCGGAAAGTGCCAAATCCGGTAACACCGACTTCTTCGCCGCGGCTCAAGGATTTTGTAATGGTATCAAAGACGGCATTCACCGCCTCTTGAGCGGCCTTCTTGGTTTCTATTCCCGCCGCTTTCATTACTGCTTCTACTAGTCCTTCTCTTTTCATTTTTGTGATTATGAGATTATTCTGCGACCTTTTTATTAGTTTTTCTAATTCTGAGTTAAGTATACCGAATGGCTGTTGCGGGGCGCAACTGGGCAAACAAAAATCTCCCTGGAGCCTGCCCGCCTATGGCGGGGGGAGCTCAATAAAACCAAAGACCCCGCTTGCGCGAGGTCTTTAGCCACAAATTGACAGGGCATTTCTCGATCCGGCTTGCGCTAGATTGAGCAATACTCACAATCACTCTAACTACCAGTATACTCTCATTGACTTCATAAGTCAACTACGGTACTATATGGATAAATACAAGTCGAATCTGTATTTCATGAAATTAAATCAATTTATACAATATGACTCAATCACTCCTTTTCGGAGCGGCGTTTTTAGTCGTCGGAGTTACCTTAGGTTATTTGGTCCGTCAGCTATTATCGGCCAAGCAAGCTAGTTCGCTAGAGCAGAAATCAAAACAGATTATCTTAGAAGCCCAAGACAAGGCGGTGGCTTTGCTTAATGAGGCCAAAAAAGAAGAGCGGGAGAGAAAAATTCAGGTAGATAAGTTGGAAGAGAGAGCGCGTTCCAAGGAGGAATCTTTGGATCAGCAATCCCGGAATTTGGTTAGTCAGGAAAATAAACTTAAGTCCGAGCTGGGCGGCGTGGAACAGGTGAAAAAAGATATCGCTGAAGCGCAGATGAAGGCCGTGGCGCAGTTGGAAAAAATCTCCGGGCTTTCCGTCGCGGAGGCCAAAACCCGTTTAATGGGCGAGGTGGAAGAACAGCACCGTCATGAATTAATCCGCAAACTACAGGAATTGGAAAAAGATAAACGGGAGGAAATTGAGAAGAAGAGTTTGGATATTATCACCACCGCGATGCAGAGGTATGCCCGCTCGCACGTGGCGGATTTAACCACCACTGTTTTCACTCTCCCCAATGAAGATATGAAGGGCAAGATTATTGGCCGCGAGGGCCGTAATATCCGCACCTTGGAGCGCTTAACCGGAGCGGAATTAATTGTTGATGAATCTCCGGAGAATATCGTGATTTCTTCTTTTGATCCTTTGCGTCGGGAAATTGCCCGGTTGGCGTTGGAGAAGTTAATTAAAGACGGTCGCATTCAGCCGGCGAAGATTGAGGAGAAAGTTGAGGAGGCGAAAGGCGAATTGGAAAAGCGGATGCAAGAGATTGGCGAGCAAGCTTCGTTGGAGTTGGGCATTATTGATTTTCCGAAAGAAATCTCGCAATTGATCGGCCGGTTGCACTTCCGCACTAGCTACGGCCAGAACGTTTTGGTTCACTCCGTTGAAATGGCCTACATTTCCGGAATGATCGCAGCGGAATTGGGAGCAAACGTGGATATCGCCAAGCGCGGAGCGTTGCTGCACGATATTGGCAAGGCGATCAGTCATGAGGTGGAAGGAACGCACGTGAATTTGGGCCGGAAGATTTTACAGAAATATAATATTGACCCGCGCGTTATTCAGGCGATGGAGGCGCATCACGAGGAATATCCGTTTTCTTCCACAGAATCTTTCATCGTGGCCGCCGCCGATATTCTTTCCGCGGCTCGCCCGGGCGCCCGCCGCGACACGGTGGAAAATTACCTGAAGCGCTTGGAGAACTTGGAAAAGATCGCTACCGGATTTGACGGAGTAAAAACGGCTTATGCTTTATCAGCAGGCCGTGAAATCAGAATCTTCGTCGTTCCGGAAAAGATTGATGATTTCGGCGCCTTCCAGTTAGCGAAAAACGTGGCCTCCAAAGTTCAATCGGAGTTGAAATATCCGGGTGAGATTAAAGTGAACGTGATTCGGGAGACGCGGGCCGTTGAGTACGCAAAGTAAGGGCTTTCTACAAAATCCCCGCATTATGCGGGGATTTTGTTTAGAAAACCTTACCCCGCACACTTTGGGTGTGCGGTGGTAGAAAATTGACCGAAGCCGGTAAATTGCTTATTATCTCACCAGTTCCATTCAAGGAGAAAGCTGTGAAGAAGTTTGCCTTTCTGTTCGCTGTGATTGCATTCGGGTTTATGGGGTGCGCCGACAGGACGGTGAGTGCTCCGCAGACACCCGCTAAACAGGACCAGCCAAATAATGACGTTGACCAGTTTGGCTTCGCGAAAAGAGTTCGAGGAACCATTACCGCCGTTGAGTTTTTTCCTGCGAAAGATGACGCTGCTCCTTACTATGAGTTCAAAGTTGCCTACAATAACCGCATCGGATTAGCTGAGACAAATGAAGATTACGGCCAGTTCTTACGAGTCAGCGACACTGTCTATCTGGAGCTCGCTGGTGTTACTCCTAGCGAAACTGATGCGGGCAGCTACATAGTCTCTTACGTGGATAGATGGAATAACGCGATGGTTACCTTCCAAATGCCAAGGCCTTAGCGGGGTTTTACAAACTCCGAGAAATTGCTTATTATCCTGCTTAGTACTTTTAGCGGAGATAGTTATGAGGAAGTTGCGAGGGCTCTGGAATTTGTTCTTGTACCATTTGCGGAGTCTTTTTAGCTTGTTCCTAATCGCAGTTCTGTCGTTCGGATTTGTGGGGTGCGTTTCATCGTTTGAAAGAAATTGGGGCTTGAAGGAAGAGGGGTTGGGCCATATTTCTGATATGAAGACGGAAAAGAATGAGACCGGTGAATCTCTCTATTACGCTAAGATCTGGTATTGCGCCAAGGAAATTACCGTGCCTGTCACCCATCGGACATATGAAAAGTTGTGGATCGGGCAGAACGTGTATCTAAAGTTCTTTCCCGACGATGGATCCCGCGAGATCACCTATTCCTGGTGGGCCACGGACGGTTCTTTTGAGAGAGCTTTATTGGGTAAGTTCAAGATGCCCGAATAGTTTGAATCCTCGCCACGGCGAGGATTTTTTTACCTACTGCTCCAAATTTTCAATTCAAAGAAGAAGAAAATTTGGTTAGCAGTAGCAATCCTGAGCGTAGCGTAGGATCACATTAACCCTGCTAAGCGGGGTTTTACAAACTCCGAAAAATTGCTTATTATCTTCTCGGCTCTCACGAGGAGGTAGTCATGTGTAAGTTCGCTTTGTTGCCGCTGATCGTCGTTGTGTCGTTCGGATTTGCCGGGTGTGTCTCCAACGCAGAATGGAGTAAGGGCCTGAGAGAGGTTCGGGAGGCGACCATTTGCGACAAGGAGATCGTCCAGGTTTCGACGCCGGACACTCCTGGTATGACACAGCCGGAGCACCGGATTCAGCTCACCTGGAATGATGTAGAACGCGGCGCGAATTTGGTGGCCTGGTCGATTGTCAGCGACAAGACTTATCAGATGTTCAATGTTTCTGATAAGGTCTCAGTTTGGCTCTTTGATTTTGGCCGGAATAAGAAGGGGCATGTGACCGTGATCTACTACTGGACGGACGATCGGATGCTGGAAATATGTGAGTTCAAGTATGAGTACGATCTGCCTGAGGAATAGCCCGATTGACCCCGCTGAGCGAGGTTGACTTAACAAATAAAGTTGTCTATTATCTTTTCAGTTGCTTTTCACGGAGGAAGTCATGCGTAAGTTCGCCCTACTTTTCTGCGTCGTCGCGCTGTCATCCGGGTTTGGGGGATGCATAAATGCCCAGCGTATCAATCCCGAGCAAAAGTGGAATCTGCAGGACCCTTATAAGACAACGGTTGTTGAGACTTGGAGTGATTACAAAACTCCTGGGAATGAGGATTCTCAATTCTATGTCGTAGTCTTTGAGCACATGGGGCGTCGGGCGGAGGTTCATGTCGAGAAGAGCACCTTTGATGCTGTTCACGAAGGGAGCGAGGTGGACCTAGATCTGCTCTCGGTTACCACCACCGAAGATGATTTGTACTTTCTTGAAGTTTGCTACACATGGGATATCGGTAAGCATGAGTACAACGTCGTTTTCCGGTGTGACGCAAAATAGCGTCTGAACCCGCACATAAGTTATGTGCGGGTTTTTTTGTTGACTGAATCTAATAAATTTAGTTATTATCTTCTCGGCCTTGTCCCCTACATAAATTATGTGAGGGATCCTTTGAAAGGAAAAGCCGTGAAGAAACTCGCGTTGTTCGCTCTCGTCGCCGTTCTGTCGTCCGGGTTTGTTGGTTGCGCTTCTTCTTTGGAAAGCGACTGGGGTTTGCAGGAAGAAGGAGATGGCCATGTGTCTCGTCTTGAGATTGATATTCAAGACTTGGCGCGAGGGGCATATTGCGTGACAATTGTTTATTGCGACAAGGAGGCAACTACGCGTGTTTCCGGAACAGTCTATGAGAGACTGGTTGTTGGTCAG
Source organism: uncultured Candidatus Saccharibacteria bacterium (assembly GCA_964545345.1). Taxonomy (GTDB): domain Bacteria; phylum Patescibacteriota; class Minisyncoccia; order UBA6257; family WO2-44-18; genus JAUSKF01. The sequence continues at coordinate 15,428 of CAZJFE010000011.1, forward strand.
AGTGTGAAGTTGAGATTGGCTTCCGTCATCATGAAGAATGAAAGCGATGTGAAAGGAGAGAGATTTTGCGACGCCACCTATTGGTGGCAGGTTCCCGGCGTGACCGATGGGGGTCGGATTATCACTTTCCGACTGCCTTAGCGTGTTCATCATTCCGCCCCCGAGGGCGGATTTTTTATTTACAAACACAGGGGGATCGCTTATCATCCTCCTTGGTCTCTTTTCAAGGAGGTGGTCGTGCAAAAGTTTGCTATTTTGGCGCTGGTTGCGGTGATGGCGTTCGGATCTCTTGGTTGTCAGACTCTCGGCGGGAAATGGGGCCTTCCCAACAGCGATCAGGCGAAGGTCGTGAATGGGTTGATGGGCTATTCAACTCGCGCTGACGGTTGTTCGGAGTTCTATGTGGTGGTGTTGGAATATAAAGGGCATCAGGCCAATGTGAGAGTTTCCAAGGAAACCTTTGAGGCCGTCAACGACGGCGATGCCGCCGATATTGAACTGATGGCCGTGTTGTACAGCGGCAAAATAATTCTCGCGACTTTCTATCTATGGAAAGTCGGCGGTAAAGCGTATGAGGTTAAGTTTGTCTACGTTGAAGAAAAGGAATAAAAACAGCCCCTCGCTTAGCGAGGGGCTTTACTTTATTCTTTGGCTTTTTCTGCCTCGTCGTCCACTACCTCAATCAACGGGCAGTATTTTTCTTTCTTCGCTTTGATGTAGGCGCCGACCAATGATTCTTCGGAGAATAGCTTTTTATGAACGGGTTTTCCGAACTTGAATGCTCCGAAGCCCAGACCGATACAGGCGACTAGTCCTACCGAAATGGATGTGGCCACGGCGGGATTTTTTATGAAGCCGATTACTATTGTCGCAATTAACAGCGCCGTTAGCGCTAGTATCGCTCCCACCATGACGATTGAGAGGGTCGCGTCAAAGAGAAGAGTTCTAACATATGAGCAGAGATCTTTGGGCTCCAGCACATAGTTGCCGCATCGTTCCCATTTACTATAAAACCGGTAATGCCAGGAATTCTTTCGGATCTGAATCTTTTTGCGCAAGCAGGACTCCTTTCAAAGGATCCCTCACATAATTTTATGTAAGGGATGAACTGCAGGTATTTAAACATGAAATACCAGACTTATACAACTGATATAGAATGGTACAAAAAAACCGGGGGTGCAATGGGTTTTGTTTTTGATAACCTAGTTAGCTATACTAATAGCTAGAGTAGGCCTTCTGATGAGGTGCATGGACGCGCACTCACTCAACACAAATTGTATTGGAGGTCACCACATGCATCTCATTAGGCGGCTTACTCGGATAGTTAGATGACATTTCAAGAAAACGTCAGCTTGAAGCAATATAGCCACTACAAAATCGGGGGGCCAGCCCGTTATTTTTTTGCTCCCAAAACCGCCGAAGAACTGGTGGAAGCTTTAAAGAAAGCGAAAGCGGAGAATCTGCGTATTTTTATTTTAGGTAGCGGCACGAATTTATTGATTGATGATCAAGGTTTTGATGGATTGGTATTGAAGCCGGAAACCGACGGATTACAGAGAGAGGTGAATTTAGTGCGGGTAGGCGCGGGGGTGGCAGTTTCTGATTTTTTGAATTTTCTGATTGCCGAATCACTTTCCGGATTTGAATGGGCCGGCGGTTTGCCCGGCACGATCGGCGGGGCGGTGAGAGGTAACGCGGGGGCGTTCGGGGGGGAAACAAAAGATTTAGTGAAAGAGGTCATCAGCGTTGATGTACAAATGCCGGATTCAGGTTTGATTAAACGGAACCGGGTTGGCTGCGAGTTCGGCTACCGTAACAGCATTTTCAAAATTAATAACGGCCGGGAGATCGTGGTGGAAGCGGTGTTTGAGCTGAAGCCGGGTAACGCCGAAGAAATCAAAAAGGCGATTGATGAAAAGATAAAATACCGGCACGATCGCCAGCCGCTGGAGTTTCCTAACATCGGCAGTATTTTTAAAAACGTTGATGTTCGTCAGGCGACTCCGGAAGTGGCCGCCGCTTGCTCGCACGTGATCAAAACCGATCCCTTTCCGGTAATTCCTACTGCTCATCTGATTGCCGACGTGGGATTGAAAGGAAAGCAGATCGGACAGGCGATGATTTCCGAGAAGCACCCGAATTTCATCGTCAATCTCGGCGGAGCAACTTCGACGGACGTTAAGCAATTAATCGCGCTGGTAAAGTCTTCCGTAAAAGAAAAGTTTGGAATAACTTTAGAAGAGGAGGTCATCTATGTGGAATAACCAAGAACTAATTACTAATTTCTAATCAATATCTAATGTCAGAATTAAAAGGGAAAAAATTTGATCTGGAAGAAAGGACTGCAAAATTTGGAGGCGATATTGTTAGTTTCGCAAAATCAGTGCCTAAAAATCCTGTGACTATTTCTTTGATCAGCCAACTGGTAAGGTCTGGAACCAGTGTGGGTGCGAATTATTGCGAAGCCGATAATGCTGAATCACGCAATGACTTCAAACATAAAATTGGCATTTGCAAAAAAGAGTCTAAGGAAACCAAGCATTGGTTAAGAATGATTTCTGTAGCTGAGCCGGGGTTGAGTGATCTCGTTGGTCCGCTACTGCAGGAGACTAAGGAGTTAAATTTGATTTTCAATGCTATTGTAAATTCTACTAACAAGAATAATATAATTGATAGTTAGTTATTGATTAGTAATTAGATATTAGTTAATTAGCAATTATGAAAACCAATATAAAATACACGAATCTAGACAGCACGTTAGCGATCCAGACCTACATTGAAGAGGCGATGGCGACTTTAGAAAAGTTTTTGGAGCGGGTGGATGGAGATTCAATCATGGCGAACGTGGAATTAGCGCGCGATACCAATCATCACAATAAAGGCGAGGTTTATCACGCCGAGTGTAATTTGTCGGTGAACGGGAAAATGTTGCGCGTGGTTTGCGAAGGCTCTGATCCGAGGGTGTGCATTGATGATGTAACTGATCGAATGAAAGCGGAAATCAAAAAGCATAACGCGATTTCCCGACCGCAGGATTCCGGAGCGCAGAAAAAATTAAGAGCGCTTCGCGGGAAAGACTAAAAATAACTTACGACGAACGACTAATAACTAATAACGAAAAACCTCTCTGTGGAGAGGTTTTTTGGTCTACTGGTGATCTGGCCAGGGCTGTTCGCCGTCATCGGTTCCTTCCGGAAGAAGTATTTCCGGTTCGGGCGGATCTTTACGTAGATTACTGAGGGTTATCACGAGATCCATTTCTCGTTTCGTGATTCCATCGGCATAGGTAATGTGGCGTCTCAAGCATTCTGGGCTACTCCCTTCCTTCGCTCCGAAGACTCCTTCCAGCTCTTTCCAAATCTTGTTAATCAGCTCTACTTGTCTCTTACTGAGAGGCGGAGCTTTTGTGGTTGCCAGCATACTGGCCTCCTCTTTCGGTTTTTTAGAACGCCAAGAGTTACTAAATTTATATTGCTCCTACGCTGAAAATTTGTCAAGAAAAAAGCTCACCTTCAGGAGAGCTTTTTGCGTTTGTAGCAAATAATTTGAATTAACAGGGTCAGCGTGGCCAGAAATCCGATGGTTTGTGAAATCGCTAGAAACCAATCGGGTTGATTCGGCTTCGTCCAGCCATATAAACCGAAGAAAGTGTAGGCGATCATGGCGCAGATGACCATCACCGGCGAGACTCCATCGCAATTCTTTTTCCGATAATTTTTCCAGATCTGCGCAGGGAATCCGAGGATAGTCAGAGTTAGGGAAGCGCACATCGCCAGCAGTCCGAAGATCGGCATTGATTGTTCTCAACTTGTTCTGAGAGGAATATACCACAAAAGAGTTATTTGTTTAGTTTAAATAAAAAACCGAGCACATAAATTATGTGCTCGGGGGAGGTTACCATTCAATAACCAGATGCGCTGCCCTTTGAATACTATGTTTCTTATGGCGCCAATTGACATAGGTTTTGAAGCCGCGAGCTTTGCAGTACTCTTCAACCTTGGCGGCCGTGCCTATGGCTCTATGTGAATTGTCCAAGGCTCCGAAGATGATGATGCATCCGATGATATTAGCTCCGACAAATATTAGAGAGCCAGGAAAGGCGAAAAACATCGGACTGGCCTTGCAGATTAGCATTACGGCGGCCGTAATCATGTTCACGACAGCGAAGCCAGTCAGCGCAAATTTATTATTAATCCCTAATTCCGGTGGGAAACTTTCCTCATTATCCAGCTCCATGATTGCGGCGTTCCTTTTACCGTTGTCGGTGGCCAAGCGGATTATTTCGTCCAAGCTTTGAATGGCGTGGCGAAACCTTCTTTCCGAGCGGCCCTCTAGGCTTTCCTTGAGTCTTTGAACGGCTTCTTCAGCAGTCGGACCGGAAATCTTTTCAACAACCGCAAGCGCCTTCGGTTCCGTGGAGCTATTTTGCTCGTCGCCCATTTCTTTCTCCTTGAGTTAAAGTCCTGCCAGTATTATACAGGGAAATATTTATTTGTCAAACTTCATTCAGCTTTGAAAAAGAAAACCGCCCTGGTGGGGGCGGTTGGGGGCTACGGGTTGTGTATTTACCAGCTGACTTCGATAGCGGGACAGCTGTTATTTACGACGACTAGTCTTGTTTTGAATCCGCGCGTTTGGAGATGACTCCAGACGCGTTGCCCGAATCCTGTGGGTCTGAAGAACGTATCCGGGAGGTAGTTTATATATAATATGAATTCGCTGCAGAGCAGAGAGGATCCCATGTTATATATTATTACTATGAAACACAGGATAGATAGAATGTCGGTTTCTGCATAGTATGAATGGTAGATCAAGATTCGTAACATGAGCGTTGCAACCAGTACAATGTACGCAGTAACTGCAGCAGATAAATTTATAATTCGATACCCATATTCATTCGGAATCGTCTCACCCTTACTAAGGAGCATCACTCCTGCACGACTTAGACCTCTTTCAGTTGCCGCCTTGATTTCTTTTTCGATATTTTCCCAACCACGTCGTTCATGATCTAGAATCATTTTTTCAACCGATGCCTGATGGGCAAGGTCGGATTCTACGGCTGTCATGCCTTTCAATTCGTCCACGATATGACTGGCTGATTCCTGACCCATTTCTTTCTCCTTGAGTTAAAGTCCTGCCGGTATTATACCTCAATATTTTAAAAAAGCAAGCTCGGTTATTGCGAGTACAACGAAGCAATCTCACATTAATGTGAGATTGCCGCGGCCTCCGGTCTTGCAATGACAAAATAAAAAAACCGCCCTAGCGAGTGCTAGAGCGGGGATTTGGTTTGCTTACTTACCTTCAAAGGTTCCTGCGTCTACGGCGTCCAGGAAGTCCATGTCCACCAGCGTCTTAGTTTGCTTCCCGGTGTCCTTGTCGGTCACCACGCGGTATTTTTCAGTATAGCTGACCGTCACTTTCTGACCCTTCTTCAGCTTTTCATATAACTCCTTCGTCTTGAACTGGTTGTGCCCTTCCTTGCCGATCATGAACTGGCCGTGCTTGCACCGGAAGGCGACCTGCCAGTTCTCCGCGATATGGCGGGTCTTGGTGACCGAAACCGGCATCCACTTCCACTCGCCGTCCCAGAAGTCATACTTGTACTGCAGTTCCACGTCCTGGTACTGCTCATCTCTGGCGGGACTGTGATAGAGCTCCACCACCTCGGCCGGCTCAAAGATTGTTTCCGAGGTTTCCTGCGACACCTTGTCGCATCCGAAGGAGACGAACAGGGTACACAGCGCGAGGACGGCAGCGAAGATTTTCTTCGGCATTGTCGTGCTCCTGAAGAGGTTTCAATGTGCTTGATGGCCATTGCCATCATTGCCAGGTATTATAGCAGACGCTTTCCAATAAGTCAAATTGCTGATGGCGTGGCGAGATGAGCCCAAAAGAGCTATAATAGAGCAATGTTTAAGTGGTTCGCAAAGCTCTTCAAGTCCGACAAAGAACTCCGCCTAAAAGTGGCGGAGATTAATGCTTTGGAGGAAACAGTGAAGGACTTGTCTAATGAAAAGATTTTAGACGAAAGCAATTCTTTACGGCGCCTGATTCAGGAGGGAAAGATGACTTTGGATGAATCTTTGCCGAACGCCTTCGCTTTAGTGCGAGAAACCGCCAAGCGGGTATTGGGTCAACGTCATTTTGATGTGCAGTTGATGGGTGGAATCGCTCTGCATCTGGGAAATATTTCTGAGATGCGAACCGGCGAAGGTAAAACTTTGGCGGCCACCGCTCCGGTTTATTTAAACGCTTTATCCGGCAAGGGAGCGCACGTGGTGACGGTGAACGAATACTTGGCGAAACGCGACACGGTTTGGATGGGCCAGATTTATCACGCGCTTGGTTTAAAAGTGGCCTGTTTGATTCATGAAGGAGCGAAGATTTACGATCCGGAATTTCGCGGCAAGTATCAGGAATCCGCGTTGCTAGATAAAGAGCGGGACACAACCGGAGCTTTTTTGGTGCAGGAAGATTATTTGCGGCCGATTAGCCGTCAGGAGGCCTATCGCGCCGACATCACTTACGGAACCAATCACGAATTCGGTTTTGATTATCTCCGCGACAATCTTGCTTATCGTTTGGAGGATCAAGTTCAAAGGGAATTAAATTACGCAATCATTGATGAAGTGGACAGTATTTTAATTGATGAAGCGCGCACGCCGTTGATTATTTCCGCGCCTGACACCGCCTCCAGCGAGTTTTACAAAACCTTTGCGCGGATCGTGGACCGCTTGGAAGAAGTCGTTGATTACGCCAAAGACGAAAAATTGCGGACGGTGGAAATTACTGATGAGGGAATTAACAAAGTTGAAAAGGCGGCCAATGTGCCGAATATTTATGCGCCGGAAAATCTTCGGCTAACGCATTATTTAAACGAAAGTTTGAAAGCCAAAGCTTTGTTTAAACGCGACAAGGATTACGTGGTAAAAGAAGACGAAATTATTTTGGTGGATCAGTTTACCGGCCGGTTAATGCTAGGCCGCCGTTATTCCGGCGGATTACATCAAGCGATTGAAGCGAAAGAGGGCGTGAAGGTTCAACAGGAGTCGCGGACTTACGCTTCCATTTCTATTCAGAATTATTTCCGGTTATACAAAAAAATCTCCGGTATGACCGGCACGGCGCAAACTTCCGCGGAAGAGTTTGATAAGGTTTATAAACTTGGCGTGGTTAGCATTATTCCCAATCGCCAGTTGGTTCGGGAAGATATGTCGGATTTGATCTATAAAACTTCCAACGGGAAATATTCCGCTATCGCCGCCGATGTGAAAGAGCGGCAGAAAAAGGGCCAGCCGGTTTTAATCGGCACGGTTTCCATCGCGAAGAATGAAGAATTAGCGCGGGCTTTGCGCGATGCCGGTATTCCGCACGAAATGCTCAACGCCAAGAATCACGAGCGGGAAGGCGCGATTATCGCGCAGGCCGGGCGGGCCGGAGCGGTCACGGTGGCGACCAACATGGCCGGCCGTGGCGTGGATATCATTTTAGGAGGTAATCCGCCGGATATTACGCAGGCGCAGAAAGTTAAAGACGCCGGCGGTTTGCACGTGATCGGCACGGAGCGGCACGAATCCCGACGTATTGATAATCAGTTGCGCGGCCGCTCCGGTCGTCAGGGAGATCCGGGTTCTTCGCAATTCTTTTTGTCGTTGGAAGATGATTTGATGCGGATTTTTGGCGGCGAGCGGTTGAAGGGGATGATGGAGTGGTTGAAAGTGCCGGAAGATATGCCGATTAGCGCGAAATTAGTTTCTAAATCGGTTTCGCAAGCGCAATCCAAAGTGGAGGGTTTCAATTTTGACGCCCGCAAACATTTGCTGGATTACGACGATGTTTTGAACAAACAGCGGCTTTCAATTTATAAAAAACGACAGGAGTTATTAATCACCAAAAGCCATCCGCAAGTGTTGTCTATGTTTGATATGCTCTGGATGAGCCATTTGGAAAATATGGAAGCGCTTTCTGAATCCGTACGTCTGCGCGCCTACGGTCAGCACGATCCGCTGGTGGAATACCGCCGCGAAGGCCATATGCTCTTCCAGCAATTGCTGGCGGAGTTTGATCAGTGGATGGTGGAGAACAAAGATAAACTACAAACGACTAACGACCAACGACAAACGA
>CAZJFE010000012.1:0-20351 GCA_964545345.1 uncultured Candidatus Saccharibacteria bacterium
GTATCGGCATGGAAAGAGCAGTGGTAAGAAAAGGTTCCGGAGTCGGTGAATATCATCTGGAAATTTCCTTTGGATTTTATGTTTTGGGAATCAAATAAGGGTTGGCCGTCAATCACGGAATCGCTCACTACCCGATGGAAAAGCTGATCTTCATTCTTCCAGATAATTTTCGCGCCCTGATCAACCACGATTTTTTCCGGATTGATATCAAATTCTTGGAGACTGATAAGTACTTCTTTATTGCCGCGAAGATCAAAATATCCCTTCGGCACTTCATCGGTGATCTCTATCGGCCCGTTATCGCTGGCCGGCGCGGGAGCCGTCGGTTGCAGGTATTGAGTAAGCAAAAATAGTCCCGCTAGAGCCAGTGAACCGGAAATCAGAGCCGCTAAAATAGCTTGCTTCATGATAAGTGAATTATAAATTAAAAATCTCTCCGGCGCGATGGCGGAGAGATTTATTTTGAAACAACCGGCTGGACGGCGGGCTTAGAGAAATACCGTCCGAAAACGTATCCGAATACCCAAGCGAAGGAAATTCCGGCAACCGCGTCGTAGGCATTATGTTGTTTTACCGTCAGGGTGCTAGCCGTGATCGCCAAGCCCCAGATCAGAAATAGCCAACCCTTCATCTTTCTTCCGGAAGCCAGCATGTAGAAAGGTCCGATCAAACTAAGCAGTGTGTGCCCGCTAGGGAATTGGTTAGCGGCGACATCTATATGGCGGATCTTCAGGAAAATCCACTCTAGGACTCCACAACATCCTTGAACCGGAACTGGATAATCGTGCACGGTGGGCATGAGAAAATAAAAAGCGCTGAGCAAACAGCCGCCCCAGAAATAAACCGCGAATATCTCCCGAAGCGCCTTACGGCTTTCTGCTAGCAAAAACATCAGCGAAACCTGCGCGTAAAACGTGGCGTAGACCACTATCGTCCAAAGCACAAAAGGAATCGCTTGATCTATGCGAGTGTAAGAAACCAGCGTCGGTTCAAAAGCAAACTTCATCGGAATCAGAAAATAAGTCAGCGCTTGAATCACCCAAAAAGCTACTAGCGCGGGAATTTTTTGTCGCAGAGTAACCGGCTCCATTTTTTTCCTCCTCAAACAACTAGGTCTTATGATGCCAAAAAGATTCTGAAAATGAAAGCGTCTAAATAAAAAAGCTCCGCAATTTACGCGGAGCCATGCAACTGTTCAGCTATCAGGGGCGTTACTGCGATCCCGGCTTTCAAAAATTCCTCTTTGGCTTTCTCCATCTGGCTACGATGCGTGATCAGGCCGACATTCTTCGCCTTCAGGCGCGCAACAATCAGCTGAGTCATTTTGGCGTTGTCGGCGGTGCAATAGGAATCCTCCTCCAAAATCAACGACTCTGGGAAAACCCCGAATTCTTTCTTCAACGCTTCGGCCATCACCGATGCCTCCGACCGGAACCATCTTCCGCAATCTTTGGCCGCATCGCTGAAATTCGGCTGCTGATCCGATCCAGCCACGCCGAAGACCGGAGAACCCAGATTAAGCCCGAATCTGACACGAATCGTGTGACCGCCGCTAAGAACAAACCTGTCGGCCATCTCGGATTGCCAGGCAAATCCAGCCGCCCGGACTTTCATCGCAGTAATCGGCGCCAGTCGCATCACTCCCTGACTGTCTAAGCCCATCCGGGAACCCAGAACAACAACCAGGTCATATGTAGGCACTTAGGCCTCCTTTGTAAAAACTGAAGAGATAGTAACACGAAAAAGGGAAAAAATCAACTTGTCGGACCGCCGGGAATCCTCTATTCAAATCGTAACAATTCGGCAAGGCGAGGCTTCTCAAATACATCAGCGGGATATATCTCAACTAGTTTTAAGTCTGACTTACGGCAGAGCCGGCGCTTCTTCTCTATGATGGCATCATAGGACTTTTGCACTCCAGCCAGTCCGAAGAATTCCACAACAATGTTCGGAGCAATAAAGAAGTCGGCAGTCATTTTTGTCCCGTCATATTTATAGCTACGCTTATGCGCGATACGGTGAGCACTTAGCCAGTTATCTATGATTTTCTCAGTAAAAGAGTCGCAGCGATGGCCATCATCGGCCTGGAATTTATAAGAAAAAGTTATTGGATTAGTAGAAAATCCGGCCGCCGCGATCGCTGCATCCCAACTTCCAAAACGCTTCTTATATTCCTTAAACATATTAAATTCTCTTTTGAGCGGTATGCGGCCATGCTCTTTATGAAACGTGGTGATCTTCGCCAGCAGGGTTTCCCGCGTATGTTTTTCTAAGTGAGGGGTGAGATGAATCCGCACATTGCGTCGGAGCTTTTCCAACAATACCGGAGTCATCATCGGTTTATTCCTACGCTGTTCGATTGCCAATTTTTGTTCGGCCGTTATATGTATCTCTTTAGTCCATAAACTCGCGGAGCCGAGACTTATACCCAATACTTTTGAAATTTCTCTGTGGGTTCTTCCAGTGCTCCGCAAATCTGCCGCTTTTTGTTTAATCAAAGCCGAATATCGTCTCCCATTGGTGAACTTTGCTTTATTCACAATAAAATTATAACATCTGTCATAGCGGGTCGTAGTATAGTGGTAGTACGCGAGGCTGGGGGTCTTGCAGCCCGGGTTCGATTCCCGGCGGCCCGACAAATAAAAATTAGGCCATAGGCCTGATTTTTATTGCTTGCTGGGAATCGACCAAGTTAGACAAGTCAGATTTTTTTCTCTTGAGACCCCGCCGAAAATTGCGCTTTGGAATTTTCATAAATTTTTTGAAGAGCCGCCACGTTCTCGTCCGATGGTTGATGAATCGCCCGAGCAACCGCCGCCCAAGCCTCCCAGCTTCTTAGCTCTCCGGCAGAGGAAGGTTTTAATGGCTCCTTCAACTCTCGCTCGTCAAAAAGTCCAAATTTCTGTTCCATCCCCCGAGCCCATTCAAAATTGTTGACCAAAGACCAGAGGAGCATCCCTTTGATCGGCACGCCTTGTTTTTTCGCCTCAAGAATATATCTCACAGTTTCCATTATCCAGTATGGGCGGCGCGCGTCCTTTCTATCGGAAAAACCGAACTCTGTCACAAAGATGTCTTTCTGTGGATATTGCTGATTCATATTTTTCAAGAGCGGAAGAATACCGGGAGGATAAATGTCGCCAAAATCAGGATGGTCTCCATAAGATTTACCACGGCGAGAAAACCTCGGAACGGTCATTCGGAAATAATACTGGAGACCAAGAAAATCGCTGTGTGCGCCGGTTCGTTCAAATTTCTTGGTAATTCCACGATTCGTGATGGCGTCCAAAACCTTTCCAAGAACGCCATCAAAGTAAACCCAGTTGTGACCAACTCCGACTTGCGGCTCTCCCGATCGCGATTTTAATTTTCCGGTCTTTATTTCGTTGTAAGCGATATCATGCGCATTCACTAATTCTGAAAGAACTTTTTTAAAAGCGAAGATGTCGCCTTTTTTGAATGGTGGGAAAGCTCCAGCCAAATACCCGGGAAATAGAATGGATGTCGGTTCATTAATAGAAAGGAAATATCGCACAAGACCTTCAGCTAAAAACTGATCTTGGGCGTCTTTGGTGAAACCCTGGGATTTTAAGACAGCGCGGACTTTGTCCTCGTCGGAAAGATATCTCACTACGTTTTCTACATAGAAACGAAAGTGTTTAGCAACATCTGGATTCTCCCATCCGCCCACCTTAATATTATCTTCTTGATCGAGAGTTAGAAGATACTTCGGCATGGGCCAGTGGTAGATAGCCAACATTGGTTCAAGATTGTGAGCTCTAGCTAGGGCCAGCGTTTTTACATAATCGGCCATCAATTGTTCATTGAATTCACCGACCCCCGGACAAAGTCGAGCAAAGTCTAGAGAAAATCTGAACATATTCTCTCCAAGCTCCGCTGAACGACGAACGTAGTCTTCTTTAAATTTCCGGAAATTTGGCAAATCGGCCACCGCTCCGGGCTCGCCCACAATTTTTGACGATTTCCCCTTAATTTTCTTTGCTAGCTCCATTTCCCAATCGGAGAAAACCATTGGCCTCCCCTTGTCATCAAATAAAAGGGGCTCGGCCTGAAAATCAGAGGTGGCGTTTCCGATATATTCAATTTTCGTTCCTTCTGGAAAACGAAGAGTTTTCAAGACATCGGGGGCCTCAAAACTGAAATCTTTTTCACTGACACCCCCAAACCCTTTCTCTTTTCTCGTCGAAGGGGCCTTCTGCTCTTGAGGTGTTTCTTCAAAAGACGGCTTCTCTATGTTCATAGAATGAATAATAACAACAATAAGAGGCGTCGTCTAAATAAAAATCCCTTTCAATTGAAAGGGATTTTTATGCCTTCACCGCTTCGGCTGGCCCTCCTGCGGCGGGTGAACTTGGAGAGACGTTTGTAGTCGTCTTGTGCAGTTGTTTCAAACATTGAGTGCAAACTAAAGCGCGCTCGCCGGAGGCGAGGCGAGATTTTTGCAAATTCGGATATTTGCGGCTCCAGTTGGTCGGGTTGTAGTGGCCGCGCAAAAGCTTGCGGGTGCCCGCCATAATGGATCCTTTTTGACATACTGCGCATTGACGCATATTGGATACATTATATTCTACTTTCAATTTTCTGTAAAGGTATAAAAATGCCCGGTAATTACCGGGCATTTCCCTTACGAAACTTAGCGATATCCGGCTGAGGAAAATTGAGTCCAAAGGAAGCGCAGGCAACCAGCGTATCTTTGAAATTCCTGCCGGTATACACCACCTCTTCTAGGGGAACAAAAATGGGGACACCGGTCATCGGCAAGGGAAATGTAGGAACAATGATCACTAGAAATGGGATCATCTCACCCTCGGTGATATTCCTAGGTAACATCACCCGATTCATTTCCATACCGAAGGACCACTGACCGCCATACTCAAACCAGACTTCCGGAAGATTTCCGTTGTTCACCTTATCAATATAGTCGTTGTTCAAGAAGAAATCGGTAATCACCGAAACCAGAGGAATCTTGGAAAACAACCGCACAAACCATTGCCTTGGCCTTGGCTGAGCGAGTAGCCAGCCAATGAACCAAATAACTCCGGCATAAACCGCCAGGTTAGCGGGAATATTAACCAGCTTATTAGCGCTGAACGGGATGACGAAGTGGTTCAAAATAGAACAAATCCAGATCACCACCGTGACAACCACCACGATCAAAATTGACCAAAGCATCCCTGCTTTGAAGGTCTTCCAAAAGCTTTTCAAGTGGCCTCCCTTATAAATAGGCCGCTCCTATTCCTTGGAGCTACCTTTTGCTAAAACCAAATTTACCATTAAAGCGCTGAGAACACCAACCAAAGCCCCGACAAGAATATCCAAAGGCCAATGCACTCCGGCTGCGACCCTCGCCATACCCATCAAAACCGCTCCCAACAAAAACAAGCTTCCTACTTTCCTGTTAAATAAGAAAATCGCGAAGGCAAGAGCGAAAAATAACGAAGCGTGGCCGGATGGAAAAGAGGCCACGTTGCCGTGGTTAAAAACCGGGGTTAAATCCAGTTGAACAAACGGCCGGGCGCGAAAAAAGAAGAACTGAATCGCTTCCGCGATGAGCCCACGTGAAACTATTACCGCCAACGCCAACAAGGCGAATTTATAAACCCGATGCCGCCAACTTTTCTCGCGCCAAAGTAAAACCACCGCGCCTAAAATTAAAATGTAAGCGAGGTATTTTCCAAAAAAAAGAATCAGCCAATCCATAGACACGGATTGACCGGCAAAAGAATGGAAGAAATTAAAAATTGCTAAATCGTACCCCATGAGAGTGTTCGCTAATAATACTAATTATGGCAAATAATGCTAATAAATCCTATTCGCATTATTAAATTAAATTCGCGTTATTCGCGATTACTCCTAGCGGCGGACGAAGGCAAGCAGACCCATATAACGAGCGCGCTTAACTGCTTGAGCTAATTTACGCTGATGGAGAGCGCAAGTGCCGGTATAACGCGGGTCAGTAATTTTCGCCTGACTGGAAACAAACCGCTTCAAAAACAGCGTGTCTTTGTAATCCACGTTTTCCATATTCTGCGAGCACAAAATGCATTGCTGATACATATTGAAGGCAAGTTTAGCACCCAATTGGGAGAATTGCAAGCTAGAACGGCAAATCCTCCGCTTTTATATCCTCATCAATCTGAATAGTCGGAATTGGCTCTGCTGAAGAAGGACCGGAAGCTTCCGGCATGGGGGCGCTGTCGGCATCCATTTGGGGTTTAGCGAATCCCCCACTATTGGCCGAACGAGGGCCTAATTGAATCTGATCGGCAATAATTTCCGTAGTTTTTCTGGTCTGGCCCTGTTTATCCTGCCAGCTACGAGTTTGCATTCTTCCCTCCACCAACGCGAGGCCGCCTTTGGTTAAGAATTTGCCGGCGATTTCTGCTAAACGACCCCAAACCACCACGTTGTGAAACTCTACTTCTTCTTTTTTCTGGCCGGCTTTATCCGTCCAATTCCGGTTGGTCGCCAAGCTAAAGCTGGCCACCTGCTGACCACCAGGAGTGCTGCGGAGGACCGGAGCGGCTGTCAGACGTCCGAGAATGAAAACCTTATTTAAGTTCATGTAAGTGTTCGCTAATAATGCTAATTAAAGCAAATAATGCCAATCATGTAAATCGTCGACGCCAGTATTCGCAATATTAAATCTTAAATTCGTATATTCGCGATTACTTCAAGATTTCTTCCAGCTTCTCTTCCAGCGCTTCGTTGCTGATGCTTGGAGTGACTTTCTTTTCCGGACGTCCGGTTCCGGGAACCATCGGAGCGGCAACTCGGACCGGAGGAGTGATGACCAGCGAACGCAAAACTCCTTTTTGCAAAGTCAGAGCATCAGTGACCGGCTTAATCACGGCCGGATCGGCCATAAAGTAGACGAAGCCGAAATAGGCAGTGGCGTGCTTCTTGATTGGGTAAGCCAGCGGAATTGAGGCGGCGGCCTTCTGATGAGAAATCTCGGCTCCGTTTTGTTTCAACAAAGCCAAAACATCCTGCTCCGCTTCGGGAGTGGCCAATAGATAAGCGATTTCGTATTCTTTTTTATTTTCGTCCTTCATTTTCAGTTTTAAGATTTTAGCATCGCTGGAGAATTTTTGCAATCTTTAGGCCTCCCCTTCCTCTTCAGCGGCTTGCTGATTCAACTGAGCGTTAAAGCCGGTTCCGACCGGGATTAATCGGCCGATGATCACGTTTTCCTTCAAGCCACGCAATAGATCAGATTTTCCTTCTAGAGCCGCGGTAATCAGAACTCTGGCAGTTTCTTGGAAAGAGGCGGCGGACAAGAAGCTTTCGGTAGACAAGGCCACCTTGGTGACACCCATCAGAAGCTGAACAGCTTTCGCTGGCGCTTTACCCGCTTTCTTAATCGCGCGGTTTACCTCCAAGAATTTGGATTTCTCCAAAATATCGCCGGGAACAAAATCGGTATCGCCGGACTCCTTAACTTTCACACGGGAAAACATCTGGCGAACAATTACCTCCAAATGTTTGTTGTTGATGCTGGCGCCTTCAGAAAGATAAATCCTCTGAACTTCGTTGATGATGTAGTTCTGGGCCGCTTCCGCTCCGCGCAAGCTGAAGATTTCCTTCAGATCCAAATTACCCTCGCAAAGCTGATCGCCTTTCTTCACCTCTTCTCCGGGTTTCACAAAGACATCAACCGTTCGGGAAACAGCGTACTCCTTAACCTCTTTCCTGACGTTAACTTTAATAACCTTGGAAAGACCGCGGTCTTCAATGCTATCCACGATGCCATCATCTTCGGCCAAGAAAGCGCGTCCTTTCGGAGGGCGAGCTTCAAAAACCTCTTCAACACGAGGTAAACCGTGAGTAATGTCGGAACCGGCCACACCACCGATGTGGAAAGTTCTCATGGTCAACTGGGTGCCAGGTTCGCCGATGGATTGAGCCGCTACGACACCTACCGCCTCGCCTAGCTTGATTGGTTTGTTGCTACCCAAATCATATCCGTAACAAGTAGAGCAAACACCATACAAAGTCTTGCAGGTAATCGGCGAACGAATCTTGAGACTCTCCAATTTGGAAGCGCCAATCAAATCCGCGGTCGCGCGATCCATCGTCTCGCCGGCTTTGACCACCGTCTTGCCGTCAACCTTAACGTCATCCAAGGTAGTGCGGGAGAACAAACGATTACCAAAGTTATTTCCGAATTCCGCGCCATCAGCCCGGTTGACGGTAATGCCTTCTTTGGTCTTACAATCCTGTTCTTTAGTAACTAAATCCTGAGACACATCCACCAAGCGACGAGTTAAGTAACCGGCGGAAGCGGTCTTCAAAGCGGTATCGGTAGAACCCTTACGAGCGCCGTGAGTGGAAATAAAGTATTCCAACACACCCAATCCTTCTTTATAAGAAGAGCGGATCGGCAACTCAATCGGTTCGCCTTTCGGGTTTTGCACCAAACCTTTCATACCGGCCATCTGTACCGGCTGGGCCCAAGTGCCACGAGCTCCGGAATCAATAATCTGATAAACGGAGCTATTGGAGTTCAGAGTCGCCGGAACTAATTTAGCGATTTCCGCTTTAGTCTTTTCCCAAACCGAAATAACTCGGGCGCGACGCTCGGAATCAGTCAGTAAACCTTGCTGATACTGATCACGGACCTCGGCCACGGCGGCTTCCGCTTTTTTCATCAATTCCGGTTTTTCTTTCGGAGTGATCAAATCGGCCATTCCCCAGCTGATGCCGGAAATAGTGGCGTACTCAAAACCAAGTCGCTTAATGCTATCCAAAACATCGGCGGCCTTCTCCAGACCGAAGCGATGAATTGTCTGAGCGATCAGCTTAGAGATTTCTTTCTTGTTAAGAGTCTTATTCACGAAACCGAAATCCGCTGGAAGAATCTCATTGAAAATAATTCGGCCGGCGGAAAGCGTCTCGGATTCCGGAGAACCGACTTTAATAGGAGCGTTCAGCGCCAACATATCGTAGTTGTAAGCGAGTAAAGCTTCCTCCTTGCTAGCGAAAACTTTTCCAGCGCCCAAAGCGCCTTCTTTCAAAGCAGTTAAGTAGTAGCAACCCAAAACGATATCCTGGGTTGGAACCGCGACCGGGTCGCCGGTAGCCGGTTTCAATAAGTTAACGCTGGAAAGCATGATTTCGGTCGCCTCTTTCTGAGCCATCTGGCTCAAAGGCAAGTGAACGGCCATCTGGTCGCCGTCAAAGTCCGCGTTAAAAGCGGAGCAGACCAACGGAGGAATGCGGATCGCCAAATCTTCAGTCAAAGAAGGCTGGAAAGCCTGCACGCCCAAGCGGTGCAAAGTCGGAGCGCGATTTAAGAAAACTTTGCGTCCGGCGATCACTTCTTCCAAGATTGCCCAAATCTCCGAAGGGGCTTGCTCCATCAAGCGATTGGCGTTGCGAATGTTGTAGGCCAAACCACGCTCAATGATCTTGTTGATTACGAACGGTTTAAACAATTCCAAAGCCATCTTTTTCGGCAAACCGCATTGGTTGATCTTCAAATCCGGACCAACCACGATTACCGAACGGCCGGAGTAGTCAACGCGCTTACCCAGCAAGTTCTGACGAAAACGTCCCTGTTTTCCTTTCAACATGTCCGCTAAGGAACGCAACGGGCGACGCTGACTGGAAAGCTGTTGAACTCCAAAACGGGAAGAGTTATCAATCAAAGCGTCCACCGATTCCTGCAACATGCGTTTTTCGTTAACCACGATCACGTCCGGAGCTTTTAATTCCAGAAGTTTCTTCAAACGATTATTGCGGTTGATTACCCGGCGATATAAATCGTTCAAATCGGAAGTCGCGTAACGGCCGCCGTCCAAGGCCACCATCGGGCGAAGATCCGGAGGCAAAACCGGCAAAACCGTGAGAATCATGGAAGCCGGATCAATTTTATTTTTATACAAAGAAGTCGCCAACTTCAGACGACGCAAAACCAACCGCTCCTTAACCGGGTCTTTTACCGCTTCCGCTTCTTTACCCATCTGATCCACCAGCTTTTTCAGATCCAAATTGGACAAAATCTTATACAACGCCTCGGCGCCGGTGCTGGCTTCAAAGATATCCGCGAACCGCTTGGCCAAATTGAAATACTCATTGTCGGTCAAAATCTTTCCTACTTTCAAAGAGTTCACTTCTTTCTTCGCGGCCGATAATCCGGAGCGCAATTCATCAGTCTTTACGCCTTCCTTACGAGCGGTCTTTTTGCGGGCGTTAAATTCTTTTTCTAATTCCTCCAAAATACGCTTTTTGGTCGCGTCGTTGACGGAAGTGATGATATAGGAAGCGTAGTAGATTACTTTTTCCAACTTCATAATCGGCACGTCCAAAAGGACGCCGATCTTAGATGGGACGTTCTTGAAGAACCAGATATGCGCCACCGGAGCGGCCAACTTAATGTGGGCCATCCGATCACGGCGAACAATCGCGCGGGTAACTTCCACGCCGCACTTATCACAGACCACGTTCTTATACCGAATCCGGCGATATTTACCGCAGTAGCATTCCCAATCCTTAGTCGGACCGAAAATTCGCTCGGAGAATAAACCATCTTTTTCCGGACGCTGGGTGCGATAATTAATCGTTTCCGGCTTGGTCACTTCACCGAAAGACCATTTCATAATGTCTTCGGGGGAGGCCAGTTTAAGTTTGATTGAAGAGAAATTCATAGTCGTTAGTTGTTAGTCGTTAGTTCTTGGTTTCCGTTCGGCCTTTTCTTCATCACCGCCAACCAGTTCCACATTCAGTCCCAGCGCTTTCAACTCACTGACCAAAACGTTGAAAGAGGCGGGAATGTTCGGAGCTTTAATTTCTCCACCACGGATGATTGATTCATAAACCGCGGAACGTCCAACCACGTCGTCAGATTTCACGGTTAACATTTCCTGCAAAGTATGCGCGGCTCCGTATCCTTCCAAGGCCCAGACTTCCATCTCGCCGAAACGCTGACCGCCGAACTGCGCCTTACCTCCCAACGGCTGTTGGGTGATCAAGGAGTATGGACCGGTGGAGCGCATGTGGATCTTGTCTTCCACCAAATGATTCAGCTTCAAAATATACATCACACCGACGGTAACCGGTTGAGCAAACGGCTTGCCGGTGCGGCCATCGTGCAAAATTACTTTTCCGGTCTCCGGAATTCCGGCAGCTTTCAACTCCTCTTTAATTTGCGCCTCAGTAGCGCCGGCCAAAACCGGAGTAATGGCGCGGTAGCCAAGTTTCTTGGCGGCCCAACCCAAGTGCACCTCCAAAATCTGTCCAAGGTTCATACGGGAAGCGACACCCAAAGGATTCAAAACTACGTCCACCGGAGTGCCGTCTTCCAAATAAGGCATGTCTTCCACCGGGCGAACCTGGGAAATAACACCCTTGTTTCCGTGACGGCCGGCCAACTTGTCACCGGCGCGAACTTTACGCAACTGCGCCACTTCCACCTGAATTCGTTTAATAATCCCCGGCTCCAGCTTGTCGCCGCGCTCGCGGGAGAAAATTTTCACGCCGACAATCCGGCCGTATTTTCCGTGAGGAACGGTCAAAGAAGTATCTTTCACGTCACGAGCTTTTTCGCCGAAGATAGCGCGCAACAAGCGCTCTTCGGAAGTCAGTTCGCTTTCGCCTTTCGGAGAAATCTTGCCGACTAGAATATCGTTGGAGTGCACCTCGGCGCCAATGCGGACGATTCCCTCTTCATCCAAGTTCTTCAATTTTTCCTCGGAAACGTTTGGAATATCAGGAGTGGTTAATTCCGGACCAAGTTTCGTGTCGCGAACATCGCAATAGAAATCTTCAATGTGAATAGAAGTGAAGAAATCATCCCGAGCCACCCGCTCCGACAACACGATTGCGTCCTCAAAGTTGGCGCCTTCATATGAAAGGAAGGCCACTACCAGATTTTGGCCCAGCGCCAAAACGCCGTTATCGGTAGACGGGCCATCAGCCAAAACGTCACCTTTCTTAACTTTCTGGCCTTTATCCACCAATGGGCGTTGAGAAATGCAGGTAAATTGGTTGGAACGCTTAAATTTATTCAGCGGATAAGTAATTTTATTTCCGCTTTGAGTTTTGAAAACAATTTCCCGGGCATCCACGGCCTCAATCGTGCCGGCCTGCGGAGCCAAAATAAGATGGCCGGAATCTTGAGCTGCTTTTTCTTCAATACCGGTGCCGACAAAAGGCGCCGCGGATTTCACGGAAACCACCGCCTGTCGTTGCATGTTGGAACCCATCAGAGCGCGGTTAGCGTCATCGTGTTCCAAGAAAGGGATCATGGAAGTCGCCACGCTGACGGCCTGGTTCGGAGCAACGTCCATCAATTGCACCTCATCTTTCATGCAAGTTCCCGGCTCGCCGTTAATGCGGGCTTCAATCACGTCGCCGATCAGATTCATCTTATCGTCAAAAGGAACACCGGCGTGCGCGATTTTATTGCGCTCTTCCTCCAAGGCGTTCATCCAGACGATTTCTTTGGTAATTTTTCCTTTCTTGACCACCACGTAGGGAGTCTCAATAAAACCAAGATCGTTGATCCGAGCGTAGTTAGCCAAGTGGTTCACCAAACCGATGTTCGCGCCTTCAGGAGTTTCAATCGGGCAGATGCGGCCGTAGTGAGAGCGGTGCACGTCGCGTACTTCAAAACCGGCGCGCTCCCGGGTCAAACCGCCGGGACCCATCGCCGACAAACGACGTTTGTGCTCCAATTCAGCCAAAGGATTTACCTGGTCCATGAATTGAGACAACTGGGAAGAAGAAAAGAATTCTTTAATCGCCGACATCAACGGCCGGGCGTTTACCAACTGCACGGGAGTCAACGCTTTGGCTTCAAAAGTGGACATGCGATCCTGCACGATGCGACGCATGCGAGCCAAACCCAGGCGGAATTTATTTTGCAAAAGTTCACCGACAGCGCGCACGCGGCGGTTACCCAAGTGGTCAATATCATCCGGTTCGGTGTTCTGGTCGTTGTTCAACCGAATCACCTCTTTAATCATTAAAACTAAGTCATCCAACTCCAAAAGCCGGGATTCGGATTTCCGGCGCAAACGCTGATTCAATTGAAAACGGCCGACCGCGGAAAGGTCGTAACGATCCAAGCGCTGAAACATGGCGTCAATCAAGCTGGAAGCGTTTTCCACCGTGGCCAAATCGCCAGGGCGAATACGCTTATAGATTTCCAAATAGGCCTCGTCTTTGTTTTTCGCGGAATCTTTCTTGATGGTGGCGTCCAAATATTTAATCGGGCCGTTATCCACGTCGGCGAAGGCCTCCTTGATATCTTCGGTTTCGGTCAAACCAAAAATGCGGAGCAATTCGGTTACCGGCGCTTTACGACGACGATCAATTTTAACCGTCAAAACACCGTCAGAGTCGGTTTCAATTTCCAGCCAGGCACCGCGATTCGGAATAACTTTCGCCCCGAAAAACTTTTTACCGCGATAAAGGTTAGCGGTGAAGTAAACACCGGAGGAACGGATTAGCTGAGGCACTACCACGCGCTCAACACCGTTGATAATAAAAGTTCCGCGGTCGGTCATCACCGGGAAATCTCCGAAATAAACTTCCTGCTCTTTAATTTCTTTCTCCTGTTGGTTGATTAGCTTCAGCTTCACGCGCAGCGGAGCTTCGTAAGTTAAATCTTTAAACTTCGCGTAAGTCTCGTCATACTTCGGTTCATCAAAGTAATACTCCATGAACTTCAGTTCAATATTCTTGTCGGCGTAGTCTTTCATCGGAAAAGTTTCTTCAAATAATTCCTTCAGGCCGGTTTTAACGAACCAGTTGTAAGAGCGAGTTTGGATTTCGACCAAGTTTGGCTGATCAACAAATGATCCCGGATGGGTGGAAAAAACTTTGGTAGGAAGTTTATTCAACATTAGGTTTATAATTGGTTGTATTTTTCCCGCCGAAGGCGGATCCGCCGGCGGCGGAAATTTTTATATTTGGAAGCTCCCCTCTCCCGCACTATTTTTCCCTTTCAGTCAAGAACAAAAAAACACAAAAACCTAAACCCCGCTTTTGACACTTTTTAGCGTAGTTTTGTCCCTGGTGGACTTGGTTTTTAATTGCTTTCAATTATATACCCGGGGCGGTTTTTTGTCAATATGGGGATAACTCCCATATTGACTAGGGTCGCCGTTTTAATAAAACGGCCCCCCAACTGTTATGTTGGAGGGCCTTTAGAGCTTACTCCCCGTCCTCATCGCGCTTGCGGCGCTCCGGAGGGCGGATGAAGCCGGCGACCTCGTGCCGGCGAACCCGCGGGAACTCCCACGAATTCACGTACTTGATGGGCGGGGGCTGAAAGCCCGTCATCATCGTCTCGTCCTCCGAGAACGAGACCTCCCTCACTGCCTCGTACCCCCGACCCTGCCGGAACAGCTTCTCCCGCCCGTTGCGCGTGTCCACGATGAAATGATCGTGGCGGACACAGCGCAGGACCGTCGGAAACAGCACCTTCTTTTCCCCAACATCCGTCTGACGACCGCTGGCGGACTTGAACATAGCTCCGCCTCCTCTCTGCCCCCGGTGGAAGGAGCAAGTCACTAGGGCAGGCCGCCGTTCCCACATTGGGAAAGGCTGAAACCCACCTCAATTAGCTGGTTGGGATTATAGCAAATAATTTCGTTCCTGTCAAGGGCTCAGCCAGATAGGTTTCCCGGAAACAGAATAATCCGCTTGATAGCGGATTTTCTTCGCCCTCGGCGGTTTATCGTTCGATATAACGAACGAACTAAACCGCCTCCGGGATGTTCCGGATAAACTATCTGGCTTCGCTGGGGAGAGACTGAACCGAAATCGACACCCACCCCGCTTTTTACCTATTATTTGAGAACTCCAACTAATATGGCGGTGAGGAGCGAGATAAGGGAGATGCCAATTGCGATTCTGCTCATCCATTTTTGGGAACCCTGGAGATCCAAAAGCGTCTCAAGCTGAAAGACCTCTGCCGCGGTCATATTCGCATTGCATTTCTTACATAAGTAAGTAGATGGAGCCCCACCAGCTTTTACATTGGTATGTTTTTCCCATTCGTGCCTGCATTCATTTTTTATCATGTTACGGCTGCACTATCTCAAAAGTGAAGGTGACAGGAAGCCCTAAAACTTGACGATAAAATCCAGAATTTCTACCCACAGTCCGTATTTCTTTGATTGTTACGGAATGAACTCCTGATTCTAGGGTGTATTCGCTCCCTTTAGCCGCCGCAATTAATTGGTAGGTTTCGCCGTTGCTTATAATCCACACAAAGCCCTTATGCCAAATATCCGTGATGTCTGATTCCCATACTAAAGAGTCGCGGTCATATGGATCAAATATTACCGGCTCATCCGCCTGTGAAAGTTTGAAACTACCAATACTTTTTCGCTCCGGGCTATTCATTTCCAAAACAGGTCTGGTGTAACAATCTGGATCGCAATTCGAGTTCACCACATCAATAATCGAAGGGTCAACTTTTGGAAGAACCTTATAACTCAAGCTTTTCTCAAAACCATAAGTAGGAACGGAGACTTTGAACGCATATTCTCCGACTTGGGTGGAAACGATGGTCTTAGAAAAAATGCCGGTGCTACTGAATTCAAACCTAGTTGTTTCAGAACCAACAGTGTAATAACCCACCACATTGTTAGCCGGCGCTCCAACATCATCTAACATCATAGCGATAAAAGTAATTGAGTCCGCACCGCTTCCATAAGATGAACTTTTGTCAGATGTTAGAGTGAGTTTCGCTTGGGAAGTCGGTGTAGATGCCGGAATCGGTGACGGAGTTGATACTAGCACGACTGACGCTGGTGCGAAAGTTGGCTGTGAAATTGGAGTCTGGGCAACTGGAACGACAACGCTGATAAGTTTCTGAAATTGTAACTTCAGCGCATCCAATTCATCCTGATTTAAAATGTTTCCGTAGGCGTCTATAACCGCACCACTTGGAGTTTTGAAAGTCTTAACCGCCACCGAAATCGGTGCTGGGGCGGGAATAACAATCGGTTTTTCGTCAGTAATTTCCAATGCATCAGGAACGACCACAACCACCGGCACAGGTTCATTGTTGGTCATCGGGACTAAGGGAGCAGAAATAAAACCAGCGCCGATCAGCATTGCAGCGAAGATTGAAGTTATCTTGGCGAAAATCGAACTGATCAAACTAGCCATAATTTAGCTTATTTTATCACAAATTCATAAAAAAAGCAAAGGCCCCGCTTGCTTAAGGCGAGGCTTCGGCCGCTGTCATCGCTAGTCCATGAAATATCCCCCTCCCAAATGCCGGTGTCCGCCTGGAACGTCCCATTCGTCTTACCAAGTCGCTCACTGCTATCGAACGCCATTTGGTCTATTCAGTTTTGGTTGGGATTTTGAAGATACTTCTCCTAGAGATAGCTACCTCCCCGTGCGCCGTTTCAGGCCGGTAGCAGGCAGGCCAGCTGATAATACTGAACTCTATTTCGGCATTGGCGGCATTTTCTCAATCATTTCGGCAGATTTAGTAAACTCTTGCTCGACTTGTTGATCATACTCCGCTTGCGAAATTATTTCTTTCTTCACCAACGTGCTTACGATCGCCTTGATCTGAGCATCCCTACCAAGATCAAAAGCCGCTGGTGGAGCAATCTTTTTTAAAACTCTGTTTAAAAAAGATTCAAATATATTTTTAGCCATTTTTAATCTTAATTGTTTAAGCGACCTTTCATGAAGATCCTAAAACTTCTATTGTCCTAGGTAAATAGCCGGATTGGACAAACTGTTGATTAGTTCTTAATAAGTTCCAACTGGAACCGCCGAAGCTAATTTGGTCGTAGGGCAATTACTTTGAGGAACATGACGGAGGCGATTTGGCTTGGTTCGTTCGTTATTTCGAACGACAAGTCGCCGAGTCCGAAGCAAGCCGAACCGCCGGAGTTCGGCTATGCTGTTTCCGAGAAGTAGTTGCCCAAAAAGACCAAAATTACTTCAGGTATTTCAACTTATTTGTCTTATGCTCATCAAAAGTTTTGCTGAAAATAGTTTTTTTGGTAACCGGGTCGGAGAGGTAATAAAGATAATCCGAAGCGCTCGGGTTGGCGGCGGCGCGAATGGCGTCCAAACCTGGGTTGGAGATCGGCTTCGGCGGCAAACCGGCGTGTTCGTAGGTCCAGGGGTAGGCGTCCACCTGCAGAGCCATTCCGATCTTCAGACGTTTATATAAAACCCCGGCCACCAAACGCCGGTCGTCATGGAAGGGCACCTCTTTTTCCAATATTGAAGCGATTATTAATTTTTCATATATGCCTGAATCGTTGGTCGTTAGTTGTGAGTCGTTCGTCTGTGTTAACGCCGGAACCGCCTGCTTATAGAAGTTGGTCATAAATTTTTTCACTACATCCTCAATGGAAGAACTTGGGAAGAAGCGGTACGTGTCAGGAAACAGAAATCCCTCCAAAGATTTCCCCGGGAATTTAGAAAGCGCTTTCGGTTTAATAATCTTCAGTTTCACCAACTCCGCTTCAATCTCCGCTAGAGTATCCCCTTCCCCCACCCGAATAGTTAAATCTTCTTTCGGGCCGCGACGCAAAGTATCCACAATATGGAAAACATTCATCGCCGGGCTCAAATCGTAAGCCCCTGCTTTTAATTTATCCGCCGATCCGGAAACCGCGCTGTAAACCAAAAAGGCGGCCGGTGATTTAATCAACCCACTTTCCTCCAAACTTTTAGCAATCTCTCGCACTCCGTCTCCTTTTTCCACAATGAACATCTGCCCCGCTCCGCCTTTCTCGACGGGCGACACAAAATAAACCATTGGTGGGACAATTAAAATCCCCGCTGCCCCTAAAATTAAAAAAACCAGTTTATGCATATTCGGAATTACGTAAAAACGATGAACGCAACACCTTGCTCTGAATTATTCCTATCAGCATAGCATTTACCAATAAACTTGATCCCCCGTAGCTAAAAAATGGGAAGGTAACGCCAACTACCGGAAGTAATCCGAGCGTGGAACCGATATTAATCACAAATTGCGCCAAAAACATAATCACCGCCCCCAAACAAACTAACCTGGAAAAATTATTTTGAGCGCGCAGACCGATCACTACCAACCGAAGTAGCAAAATCGTGAAGGCCGCGAGTATCAGCGTGCCACCCAACCCTCCCCACTCCTCTACAAAAGAAGCGAAAATGAAATCAGTTGAGGCGGCTGGCAAAAATCCGAGCTGAACCTGGGTTCCTTGCCCATATCCCTTGCCAAAAAATCCGGCCGAGCCGATAGCGATTTTAGATTGGATAACTCCGTAGTTTACGGCCAATGGCGAATAACTTGGATTCAAAAAAGCGATGATACGCTCTTTCTGATAATCCTTTAAAAAATTACTCCAACCCCAAGCGCCTAACGCCCCTAGGATCAAGACGCCGATTAAAATATGTCGCCACTTAATCCCGCTGACCAATAAAAAGCCCATCCAGATACAAAAAACTATAATTCCGGTTCCCAAATCGGGCTGTTTCAAAATCAACACGCCGGGAATCGCGAAATAAAAAAATGATTTTACCAGCACTCCGATCCGGGCAATGCCGGCGTGACTTTTAGCAAAGAAATAAGCAAGCAGAAGAATCAGCGCCAGCTTAGCGAACTCGGAAGTCTGAAACTGCACCGGACCGATTACCAGCCAGCTCTTGGCTGAGCGGATTGTCGGAGCGAATAAAATAGTAGCTAAAAGCAGGAAGACCGCGAAAGAATAAATTCCGAAGACAATCCAGCGATAATTGAAAATTGGCCGCCAATCAATCAAAGCGCAAACGGCCATCGCGATCAGAGAAAATCCAACCCAAATCAGTTGCTGCCAAAAAAGCTCCTTTTCAATACTGGAAAGAATCAGCAAGCTTGAGCCCACCAAAAAAAGCACCGCCCCGGTAAGAATCCAATCTTGCCGTTTCAAGATAGCTAACATGGCTATTATCGTACCTCGTAAGTAATCAGGGTATCAATCTCCGAGAGTTTGAAAGTCGTACCCAGCGGAATAATGATCTTGAATGCTCGTTCTTCAAATGGCTGAAGATTTTGCAAAATAGTCTTGGAAGCGCCAACCAACCGGCTGGATTCATCACTAAGCTGTTGGAATACCAATACGCCAACCCCCGCTCGAGAGAAAGATAGAGACTCACGGTTAACCAAGAGACCTGAGACAGTGACTTGCGTGCCCTGAACTTCGGTTTTAACCTGACGAGTCTGAATTTGCGGTTCGGAAAATTCCAGGATTGGTTTCCAGATAATATTAGAAATAGCTAGCTCGGGCTGGCCGATCACCGACCGATGATTGAACTTCAAATTTGGCTCAATGATTACCTTTTGCGCCTCCGCCGGGTAAATAAAGGATTCCTTAGTCAAAGTGAAAATCTTCGCTCCGCCGCTACCCGGAAAATTTAAAGTGTAGGAGAAAGAGTCGGCTCCGTATTCCAAGTTCGGGTTAGACAAGGTCAGAATCGCGGTGGTGTTCTCCCCCACGCCAAAATATTCCACTTTCGCCTGCAATGGCAGAAGTTTCCGGATCGCGCACGATTCACAGGGGCCGCCACAATCTACCTCTTCTTCTTTTTGGTTCAGACGACCGTCAAAACAGCTCGGCGCCGTTTCTCGGACAGCCAAATAACCAAGATAGCCGATCCCGGCTAAAATAATCAAATAGAAAAATCCATAAACCAGCTGTTTAACTAACCTGGACATCTTAACTAAATTATAGACTAGTTTGGAAACTTTTGTATGCCGGCGTACCCTACTTTCCCGACTTCCAAAGAAACAAGTATCATCGGGCCCAAGCGGCTTCACTTCTCTGTTCGGAATGGGAAGAGGTGGTTCACGCTTAGGTAAAACACCGGCAAGCAAAAATTTCCAAAATTTTTGGGCCGTACAAATTGTCTGAAGATTAATTAAGCATTAAACCGGATGGCATTAGCCCTCAATTCTGAGGGTGCGACGGTTTATTAGTACTCCTCGGCTGAACACATTACTGTGCTTACACCTAGAGCCTATCAACGTAGTAGTCTTCTACGAACCGCGTCCAGGGGCGCAGGATACGAGCCAAATTAATTTAGCGGAGGGAATTTTCATCAGCTTCAAGGCGCGAGGGCGTTAGCTGTAAACTCTACAGCAAGCCCGAGCAACGCCGAAGCTGGTTAAAATTATCCCGCCCTTCGGGAAGCTGAAAAATGGCCGATTTCTTCGTCGCTTCTCCTCGCTGTGCGCTTTGCACAACTTCGTCGTCGCGTCTTGAACTCGTCTCATTTTTCAGCTTCTAAATTAGATTTGGTTCGCATTCTGCGCCCCTAAACAACACTTAATCTTGGGTGAGGCTTCGTACTTAGATGCTTTCAGTACTTATCCC
>CAZJFE010000013.1:0-19003 GCA_964545345.1 uncultured Candidatus Saccharibacteria bacterium
GCTTTGACTACCGGGGTGTCTTTTTTAATAACGCTGAAAATCCGATCGTTGGGAACAACGATTAGGGTATCCACTTTGTCTTTCAATTTAATAAGAGCTTCCTGAGCGATTCGGCTTCGCTGAGCGCCCTCAAAAGAGAATGGCTTGGTTACTACCGCGACTGTGAGCGCCCCCAACTCTCTGGCGGCCTCCGCGATCACCGGAGCGGCTCCCGAGCCGGTGCCTCCGCCCAAACCGGCGGTAATAAAAACCAAATCAGCTCCCTTGAGCGATTCTACAATCTCCGATCTCGTCTCTTCGGCCGCCTGGCGTCCCAGTTCCGGATTCATACCGGTACCCAAACCGCGAGTTAAATTTTTCCCGATATAAATCCGGTGCTTGGCCCGGCAATAATCCAAATCTTGCGCGTCGGTATTGATAGCGATAAAATCAACCGCTTTGATTTGAAAATCTTCTTGCATGCGAGAAACGGCGTTCCCGCCACCTCCGCCAACGCCGATCACTTTGATCTTAGCCGCGTAATCACCAAGAGTTTTTTTGCTATTGAGTGGCATGTAATTGAAATTTATGGCAAAAACATTCTGAACAACTTTTTAAAAACCCCGACTCCGTCAAATGGCTTGTCTTCGGTCGCCTTCTCCGATCCCAGAAGCAATAATCCCAACGCGCAGGCCATTTCCGGATCTTCCGATTGAGAGATTAAATCCGGATCGGAAGTTTCAAAATCCAGTATACTCGGGACGCCCACCTGAGCATTCATCCGAAGCTCCTGCCTAGCCAAATCCACCATCCCCGGCATCTTCGCGCCGCCACCGGTAATGATCACCCCGCCAGGAAGCTTGGCTGACTTACTGATGCGTTTCAATTCATTATTCACGAATTCCAAAACCTCCGCAAGACGCACCTCAATAATTTCCGAAATGAACCTGCGAGCAGTCGTTCCTCGGGCGGCCGGATCAAACTTTTTCAAATCTACCATTTCGCGAGCCGGCGCCTCTTTGGCAATTGCCGAACCCAAAGTCAGCTTAATGTTTTCAGCGGAACTGACCGAAGTCTTCAAGCCGATCGCCAGATCATTGGTAACATTTCCTGAGCCAACCGGAAAAACCGCGGTATGTAGGAGTTTATTTTCCTCGTAAATCGCCATCCCGGTTTTCCCAAAACCGATATCAACCAGCACAACGCCGAGATCTTTTTGATTGCGATTGAGAATCGCCTGACTGGCCGCCAATGGAGAGAAAAGTAAAGCGGCCACACCGCCGCCCGCGCTTTCCACACACTTGGTTAAATTTTTTATGGCCGGCGCGAAAGAATCAATAATCATACTCCTCACCTCCAAACGATTACCAACCATCCCCAACGGATCGCGAACGTCCGCGACGTCATCAACGATAAATTCACGGGTCACCGAATGAACGATCATCCGATTCAGTGGCAACTTCACCGCCTGCGATGCTTCCACGGCCCGATCAATGTCGTCTTTATAAATCTCCGAATCCGCCCGAGAAACCGCCACAATGCCCTGCGAATGTTGGACACGAAAATCCGGACTGCCAACCCCTAAATAAATATTTTTAATAGCGTTTTTGGAAACTTTTTTCACTTCCGCCAAGACCTGACCGATCGCGCGGGTCGCTTCCGGCAAATCATCAATCAAGCCCCTCTTCATGCCGGCGGAAGGCATTTTCACAACCTTAACTAATGAAAGTTTTCCGTTCTTTTTAACCTCCGCTACGGCGGCTTTTATACTGTGGGAGCCGACATCTAACCCGACGACAAAATTCATAATATTGAGTGTTTAGTTTGTAAGCAAGAAAGCGCTAAACACTCAATGTTTAGACGCCTAATGACTTAGTAAAGATTTCAACAATTCCTTTTCTTTTTTTTCCATTCTTATTCTATCATTTCTCCTTTTGTGATCATAGCCCAATAGGTGCAAAAATCCGTGGATAAACATGAAGATCAAATCTTCCCCGTTTTCTTTAATATATCGGGGGTTGAGATAGATCTCCCCAAGCGGTTTTTGGTGGACATTCGGATGGGGAAAACCCTTTGGCGCCGGAAAAGCCAGCACGTTCTTATACATAAATTCCTTGCCGACCAAATAGACTTCTAAATAAGCCTTATCGTGCCGCAATTTCTCAGCCAAAAAACCGGCGACCTTACGGATCGTCGGTTTAAATTTATCAAAGCTTCTATGACCACTAACTACTAACAACTTCATACTAACCAGCGAGTTTTTTCTTAACAATCTCGCTAACCAAAGACATATCCGCTTTGCCACGCAATTCTTTTGTCACTTCCTTCATCGCCGGACCGATTTCTTTCGCTCCCGTCCGAGTCAAAATTTCCACAACCGCCTTTTCGGTGTCTTCGGCCGACATTTGCTTAGGCAAAAACCCTTGGATGATTTCCAATTCTTGTTTCTCCGCGTCCGCCAAATCCGCCCTGTTGCCTTCGGTAAAAACGGCGATGGATTCTTTGCGTTTCTTGGCTTCACTCATCAACAGCTGAAGAACTTCCTCATCCGTAAGATCGCCTTCTTTGCCCTGGCCCTTTTTTTCAATTTCCTTATTTCTCAACGCTGAAACAATTAAACGAAGAACGCCCAATCTCTTGGCGTCGCCCGCTTTCATGGCGGTTTTTAATTCTTCACTAAGTTTTACTTTCAAACTCATACTCTATCTTTCCAATTGACCCAACTTGCGAGCTTTTTCCATCGCGGACTTCTTTTCCACGCGGTGTAAGGCAGACAACTTGCGTTTCAATTTATTCGCCGGACGTCCATAAAAACGACGCTTTTTTGCTTCACGCAAAACACCGGTCTGTTGCACCCGTTTTAAGAAACGAAAGATTAATGAATTGGGATTTTCTCCCTCTTTTCTGCGAACTTCCATAGTTTTAGGATTATAACTTACTTCAGCCCTACTTGTCTAGCCGTGGATGCGGCATGGCGTCTATATCCACCTTTTTACTCCAACCACCCAATAAATGAAGGTGTAGGTGGTCAACCACCTGCCCACCCTCTCGCCCAACGTTAAAAACAAGTTTATAGCCCTTCATTTCCAACTTAGACGCCACCTGCTTAGCCGCGTAGATCACTTCCGAGATGATCTGGCTGTGATTCGCCTCCAGGTGAGCGATGGATTGGATATGCACTTTGGGAATCACTAAATAATGAACGGGAGCGGAGGGATGAATGTCTTTGAAAACCATCACTCGCTCATCTTCATAAATCACCTCGGAAGGAATTTCCTTCTTAGCAATCTTGCAAAATACGCAATCCATTACCTCAATTTTCTCTTGATGACTTCTACCGCCTTTTTCAAGGGCACCGTTTCTTGGGCGCCGCTCTTCATGTCGCGAATAATGATGGACTGTTCAAAGACCTCCTGCTGACCCAAGATCAACGACCACTCCGATTTGAATTTATCCGCCATCTTCAATTGAGCTTTCAATGATTCCTTACCGAGAGATTCCCGAACATCAATATTCGCCCGGCGAAGTTCTTCAATCATACCGATCGCTTTGATTTGAGCTAAATCACCCATGTGAATCATGAAAAGCTTCGGTTTTATTTTGCTAACTAAATTAATTTCCTTCGCTTTGATCACCTCAATCACTCGCTCCAAGCCAATCGCTCCGCCTACTCCGGGAGACTGGCGACCGCCCAACGAATCAATCAAGTAGTCGTAACGGCCGCCGGCGGCTAGAGCAAAGTCAAAACCGCCCGCGAACATCTCAAAAACGGTTTTGCTGTAATAATCCAAACCGCGCACCAAATATTGATTCAAGCTGTAAGGAAGTTTGGTCTCTTCCAAAAATTCCAGGAGCCGTTTGAAGTGGCGCTTACAGTCAAAGCACAGACCGTCCAGAATATTCGGAGAATCTTTCTTCAGTTCAACACAGGAAGGAACTTTGCAATCCAAAAGGCGCATCGGATTCACTTTTAATCGCCTGCGGCAATCTTCGCATAAATGCTTTTCTTTCGGCCGATAATAATCCAATAACTTCTTTCGGAATCCGGGGCGGCAACGCTGACAACCGGTGCTGTTAATCTGAATTCCCACTTCCTTTAACTTCAAATCCTCCAGCAAGCGATAGCAGGAAAGCATGATTTGAATATCATAGACCGTATCATTCTCATTGCTGATAATTTCAAATCCGGCCTGATGGAATTGGCGGAAACGCCCCGCCTGCGGCTGTTCGTAGCGAAACATTGGGCCCTCATAATAAAGCTTCAACGGCTGGCCAAGGTGACTCAAGCCATTTTCTATATAGGAACGGGCAATCGGCGCCGTGCCCTCCGGACGCAACACCAGAGAATCCCCGCCTTTCGTTTTCACTTCAAACATCTGCTTCTCCACCACGTCGGAAACTTCACCGAGAGTCCGGCTGAATAATTCCGCCTTTTCTAAAATAGGCGTCTCAATGCGGGAAAAATTATAATAATCGGCGACCTCGCGGGCGACTTTCCGAACCTTATCCCAAAGCGGCTGGTCGGCCGGCAAAATATCATGCATCCCCTTCGGGCCGCTGATAACATTCGGTTTTATTTTTTTTACAACTTTAGCCATTTAAAATCTTATGATTCACAATACCAAATTCGGTAATCGGAAAAACTCTGACTCTCGCTATCCCGACAAGATATTTTTTGGAGACTGCTCCCCAACTGCGGGAATCAAAACTATTATACCTGTTATCTCCCAAAACAAAATACTGATTGGATCCCAAGGTCACATCGGCCGAACCGCTGGTGCCTCCTTCTTCAAAAAGAACCTTGGAACCTTTATAAATCTTGACTGCTCCATTATCCACTACCGCCCGCTCTCCAGGCAAGCCGATAATCCTTTTGATGAAGTAAGTGTTGGGGTCTTTGGGATATCGGAACACTACCACTTCACCCCGCTCCGGCTCCCGAAAACGATAAGTGACCTCGTCAATAATCAAATAGTTTCCGTCCTGAAAGTTCGGTTCCATGCTGGCTCCGCTAACCAAAAACGGCTGAGCCACAAAAGTGCGAATCAGGAAAACCGTTACCAAAGAAATCAAAACCACCTCCACGATTTCCCAAATAGATAATAGGAACTTCCTCATCCCGTTAGAAGCAGGGTGCGCCTAGCAGGCGTACCCGCGACACACATATTACCTTTTTATTTTCGACTAGCTTTGGCACATCAATATACATAGCTATTTAGATTGGCTGCTTCTAACGGGACTCATAGAAACAATTGCTTAAATTATGGTGGATTGGGCCGATGAACGCAATCCCGTCAGATTGACAAACCTACAAAACATTGATACACTCTCCCACAGAACTCCACAAACTATAACCCAAACCTTTCAGGGAGGCGGTCGTGGATCCGAGGGAAGTTGTCATTAGCGGTCGATCGGAAGTAAAGAAGATTAGAATTGGTAGCCACAAGTTCGCGTCAACCGCGACTTACAATGAAGAAAAGGACCAGGTGACGGTTGAGATTGATCGCGATGAAAATATCAAAGATGACTTAACGGACAAGGATTGGAAATTCCACGGTTGGTTCCTTCTCGGAGTGTTTCTATCATACTTGTCTTTAGCCGGATTCTCGCTAGCGCTTGTAACTGAAAACCCGCTCCTGTCCAATACGCTCGCCTTAGCATCTATCGCCGCTTTCGTATTGGTTATGTATAAAATTCTGTCCTTCCTGGTGAATCAAATGATTAGTGTCGTCCGAGTGTTTGGCTGGATGAAAAAGGTGGCTCCGTGGCATGGAGCTGAGCATAAGGTAATTGAGTCCTACTGGGCAACCGGGACAACCGACCTGGAAACCGCCCGAAAAACCTCTCCGATTAGCGACAAGTGCGGCGGACGTATTGCCGTTTTGTATCTGTTGGCCCTCGGAGCGATTTTTGCCTCAGCGATAACTTTCGCGCTGGGTGGCTACAAAGCGTTTATGATTATTATCGGCTTAACCATTCTGGCGACTCTAATAATGGTTGTCCTGCGCCGAACGACAATGAAGTGCGCTGTGCATCTCAGCCGTCAGCTTCAGAAACACTGGATGACAAAAGAACCCGGAGAAAAAGAACTCTGGACGGCTCACTGCGCGATCGTGGAACTGCTGAAAGCCGAAGCGAGGTCTGAAAATCTTGAAGACTTCAGCAAATATTCTATTACCTACGACCGGAGGCCCTGATGTCTACCGAACCAGGTCAGTTCTACCGAGCAAAAACAGCTGGCTACGGGAACGAAATTATCGTCTTCATTGAGGGAGACGGCCTGCAATTCCAACAGCTGGAAAAGAAAGGCAATCACTGGCAGCGCTCCGCTTGGAGAGACGTTACCGAACTTCAAAGCTGGGTTGAACATATCGGCGGCCATTACACCGCTCGCTTGAAAGGGACGCAAGAAAGAATCACTATCTACGCCGTTTGTGATTCCTACCTTAAGCTAACTAAGGCAGAAGGTGGCGACCTCTGGTTTGAAGCCAGCCAATGGGCGCTCCTGTCGCAACTGGAAGACTTCACCCCTTGCAACCTATCTTAAAACCGGATCAGAGATCCGGTTTTTTTGTTTCAATCAATGATGTTAAAATACAACTTATGGATCCCGTTAGAAATTCTACTCAATATGGTCAGGAGGACTAATGAGTGATCTACCAATATGAAACTAATATTTTTGCTAAAGTCGTTGTTTGGTCAATATTTCTAACGGGATGGAGTTTGATCCGAAAAAAATAAAATTGATCATCGGCCTCGGAAACCCCGACTCCGAATATAAAAATACTTACCACAATACGGGATTTTTATTTATAGATTATTTAGAAAAAAATCCCTCAGTATCAAGTATTAAGTATCAAGTATTAAGGTCTAACGAATACATGAATAAGTCGGGTGGATTTGTTGCTAAAGCGATTAAAAAGATTGGATCTAAGCCAGAAGAGGTTCTGATCACTCATGACGACAGCGACCTGGAAATCGGAAAATACAAAATTGATTTCGGCCGTGGCGCCGCCGGCCATCATGGTATAGAAAGCATCCAACAACATTTAAAAACTAACGACTTTTGGCGACTACGTATCGGTATCCGCCCAGCTGGTGAAGTCGTCCGTCAAAAAGCAGAAGAATTTGTTTTGAAAAAAATCAGCGCCGCCGATATGGCAACGCTGAAAAAGGTTTTCCAGGAAGTGGGGTCGAAATTATCTTTCTAACATGCATCTTCGTCTTCAAGTTTCACGCCCGGATAAAGATTATTGATACAGCTTTCGCTGGTGGCACAGCCGATATCAAACGCAGCAAGTAACCCCTCCTTGAGCTCCTTTTCGAAAACCTGATACTCATCAGGGGGGTACAATTCGCAGTGACAATGCTTTTCAGTCTTGCGGCACGACTCAGAAAAAATCCTCTTAGCGGCTTCAAGATTTTCAGCCAAGATGACCGCGCCAACCTGATTCCACCAACCTTCGCCGCTGTTTGTCTCTCTGAAAAAAACGAAGGCCTTCATTTTGCCCCTCCTTTTCCATATAATCCC
Source organism: uncultured Candidatus Saccharibacteria bacterium (assembly GCA_964545345.1). Taxonomy (GTDB): domain Bacteria; phylum Patescibacteriota; class Minisyncoccia; order UBA6257; family WO2-44-18; genus JAUSKF01. The sequence continues at coordinate 7,511 of CAZJFE010000013.1, forward strand.
GAACCCGTCGGGACCGCGGATGTTTGTTAAGGAACGACAACAATATATCACAACCGATAAAATAAAGCAAGCTCACTATAAAAAGACGCCCGATTCTGGGCGTCTGGTTTTTTAGGTTTTCTTCTCGGGCCTCTCAAGCGCCTTAGCAACCGCCTTGCCAATATACTCGCCGAGCTTGGCGTTGGAGTCAGACTTGGCCAGCAGAACCTGCATGGCTTCTTCTCGGGTAAATCCCAAGACGATCAATGCATTGAACTTATTCCAGTTCCTCTTGGCATTCCGCTTCATCATCTCGTCCACCCGCTCGGAGAGACCATCATCCACATCGGAGACTACCCCAACAATCGTCTCCACCACATCAACCAAAAGATCCTGGTTTTCCTCTACAAGCTTCTTAACTGTCGGCCAAACCGCTCGGGCAACATCAAGCCCCATCTGCACCTGCTTCTCCATACCGCCCAGATCCCCCAACAACTCATCTTTGAATTCATTGGGTTCATCATCATGATCTGCTCGCGGCAGCTCTTCGTAGCCGGTACGTACGCCACAAGCCCTACAGTAGTTTTCACCTGCCACAATGTTAAAACCGCATTCACTGCATTCGGCTTCTTCCTTCGGCTTATCGGCAGGAGGGGCTGGCATATTCGCAAAAACAGGACCCTTCTTAACTTCCTTCTGCTTCTTCGGACGATCACCGGAAGATTTAGACTTTCGTTCGCCCATTGATCAATGACCCTTTCAGCTGACCGACATCTCCCATTCGCTACATCGCCATATTGGCTCAGATAGCCCGCGCTGGGAATCGCGGTAACTCAATCAACTGGCGTGAATTTAGCACAAAAAAATAGCCCCGTCAATTCCTACTGCGCTTCAAACTTCAGAGATTTGATCTTGAACTGCAAAGTAAAAGAAACTGTGCCATCCTGATTGACTTTGATATTTGATAGCGGCAAAACAACATTTTCAAAATTGGGCTCTTTCAGCATCGCGTTTTTGAAATTAATAACCGCCGAATCGTTGCTGGCTTTAGCAATCATCAGCGCCGACAAGCTCTGATCTATATAAAACCGATCAATGGTGATTTTCTGACCGGCAAGGGAACGAATATGAGCGAGTACTTTATCAAAAATCGGCGCCCAGGAATCGCTAGCCGCTTGGGCCTTCAGGGCGTAATCAACGTTCCGATTGAATGCCTGGACTTCAGTTTGCAGTGCTTGGATTTCGCTAAGCGGCACAAGCGAGCGATTATTCAGATCTTCAGCCAGAGAGGTGGAAGTCCGATATAAAAAGATGTCGGCCACGCCGAAAACAATCAATAAAAAACCGAGGACTACCGAGATTACCCCTCTCCAACCGCGAATAAAATTAAACAGCGCTTCCCGATAATAACCGACATCCACGCCGGTATCAGTAAGAGTCAAATCCTTATCTTTTGAACGAGGCATCATCCCCCGTAACGCCGCCCCCAGAGTCGCGTACCATAAAGGCGTGATCTGATTGTATTTACCAATTGTTAAAATTTTCGCGTCAATGCCAAAATTCTTCTTCGCGGTCTCTAAAATATCCGCGCTAATCGGATTCGCGATCACCTGAATATCATTAATCGCCCCGCCCCAACGGCTGGTATAGAAATTTAACACCTGACGAATATGAGTGGAAAGGAATTCTAAGACATCCGCCGACTCCATTTTCCGACCGCCGATTTCACTTTGGATCGCCGACCAGGAATGGAAGTAGTTGAAATAAAGATGGCCATTTTTCACGATCATCAAATCCGGGCCGTCCCCGGAGAGATGAATGATTAAATAAGGCACGTCGGGCTTCAAACCAGCGGAGTAGTTTTTCACTAAACGAGTCAAAGACATCCCGATAAACTCCACCGCAATCACGTCAAAATTGGCCTCCTGTAAAGCGCTTCTTAGATCATCAACCTCCTTAATGCTGACAAACGCGCCTAATGCTTCCAACTGGCCTGGTTTTGTCTCACCGATAATCTGATAACCGGAATAAGCTTGTTTGGAATCAATCGGCGAAACCATTTCCATGTTTAACTTGGCGGTTTCTTGCAGATTTTTTTCCGCCACCATCGGCATGGAAAAAGATTGGGTATAAACGTTGGAAGCGGGCATGACCAATACCGAATGCGTAATCTTTTTAGAGTGATCAATCTGCTGATGTAATTTTCTAAGGGCCGCGACCAACTTTTCTCTCTCTATCACCTTTCCCTCAACAATTACTCCGGGCGGAAGTTGCACCGAGGCCTGCTTGATCTTCCCATCTTCCAAACGTAAAAAACGGAGCGCTAGATCTCCGATTTCCAAACCGCCAATCATCGGGGTGGGACTTAAAAGACGAAGAAAATTCGTCATGATTTAAAAAGGAACTTCTTTCAAAGAATCGACCGAGACTTTGCCCTCGGGGGTAACGGTCAAAATAGCTTCAATCTTGCTTCTCTTATTCAAGGCGCTGGCGCTTGAGACAACCTGATGTTTACCGATAACGCAGGTGTCTTTGCAAACAATTACCGACGCCACCCGTCCTCCGGTAACCTGCACCTCATACGGCTCCGGGTAAGCGGTAAAATTACGATTGCGAACAATTTTTATCAGCGCGTCATCCACTCCGGCGCGGGCGGCCGCCAAAGATTCCGCCGCCAATCGGGCGCCGAAATTAGTAACATTGAAATAATAAGTCAGGAAGGCGCTGGCAATCGCGATCTCAATAATAATTCCGCCGAGCAGAAGCATTGTAGGCAGAGTGGAAACACCACTCTGCCTACGTTTAAATGTTGCAACGTTTAAATGTTTAAACATTTTTATGGACTGTAATTGATGATGACGTCTTTAACTTCCGGCGTGTCCCCTGAAGTCCACTTGAGATAAACCTTATAGCGGAAATAACGCTGATTGTTGTGATCTTTAGGATTCAAGCGGAATTGCACACCTTGATTGGCCTCATAAGCGCTGGATTCTTTTCCATCCGGACCAAGGAACTTCCACGGACCGGAAGAGCTGTTTGATGAAGCTACTTGAATACCGACGGAAGTGCCGGCTGGCTGATTCCCAAGCCACATAATGGTATTTAAAGCAGCGCCATTCTGAACACGCGTGTCAAAAACACTGGAAGTCAGGTAGGTGCCATCTTCAAAACTACTGCCTCCTCCCCCGCCTCCACCACTGCCCCCGGGACCGATTCCAGTCGGACCATCACCGGCCGGAGGAGGAATGTCCGGACCAGAACGCCAGGAAGTATTCACCGTGTAATCCGAAGAGGAACACTGATTGCCAATGCCGGTATTCACACAGTTGAAACTTATCCAACCAACAACATCATTCCAAGCCCAGCCGCTGAAATCTCCGGTTGAACCGTCAATCGTGACCTGATAGGAAACTGAAGCGCCCGCAGTAGCGTTGTCAAAACTGATCCAGCCGAGATTGTCGTTCCAGCCCCAACCGGAAAGCTTGCCATCGCCATCGTTGGAAACTTTAAAATTACTAGTCGCGCAGATATCGCCGTTAGGAGAAGTGGCGCAATCCAACGCCAGAAATCCTGCCTGCAAAATCTTGGCGTAACCCTTCAGCTGAGCGTCAGTAACCTCAACTTCACCGGTGCTGGCAGTGGCATCCGAACCAAAATCTATCCAACCGACGACATCACTCCAGGCATGCCGATCAATATTTGCGGTAGCAATATTATTGCTAACACCTGGGACATCGGCGGCAACTGCCTGAGCAGCAATAAGTAGACCGGTAGAAATTAGTAGCTTGGAAATTAGAAATTTGGTTTTCATATTAGAATCCTAATTTTTTTAAAGCGCCGGCCTCAGAAAATTCCACGCCTTTAGAGTCAGAGAATTTAGCGTTGATGGTGGCGCCGCCGCCCGGAAAAGTTTCCTGGGGCTTACCGTCCTTCCAATCAGTTTGCTGGAAAATCAAATTCCGACTGCGGGTAATATATTTATTAACTGCCACATCCGCCGTTTGTCCGGCCTCCAGCCAAGTAGTAATGGCAATAACTTTTCTAGTGGAGGGGTCTTCATAGGTGGAGGCAGAAGATGATTCTACCGAGTCCGTCTCCTGATTGCGATGAACCAGCTCAACCTTGAAAGAAGTTGAGAAAACAATTCCCTCGGTAGCTTCTGACTTAGAGCCGTCCTTCCTCTCAAAGCCGGAACCGGAAGGAATCAAGTGATAAGAATTTCCCGGAATAATGCCGGACAGTGCGTCTATATTATGCCAATCGGCGTCGGCATAGACGCTGACCTGATCCAATATCGCCTGACTTAGAGAAGAAGCGATTTGGATGTTTTTATTTTGAACGTTGGAACGCAAAGTGAGCGTAATTGTGGCGGCCGCGCCCCCGATTAAAATAGCGCCGATAGCGACGCCGATTAAGATCTCAATCAAAGATTGCCCAGACTGTTCTGAGGTCCTTGAATGGTCAATTCTGTTCAATAGTTCCTTGCGCATTAATAGTAATGGTGCGAATTGAAGAATCGTCTCCTAACAGCTTAATTTTAACAGTCGTGGCGGAGTCGGGCAATCCACTGACTTTAGAGAAAAATACGTTATCGGTAGCAGTATCCATCTCCACGGTAGCCGGCAAAGTCACCCTCTCAATCGCCACTTCAGTCACTGAACCGGAAAAAAGCCAATAGGCGTCGCGGTCGGCGGAATTTTCAAAGTGAACTCCCCATCCTAAGCCACCTTCTTGGGTAGCGGATCGGGATTGAGCGTCTCGCAAGAAAGCCACCATTGATTCTGATGCCAGAAGCAACTGCTGATGTTTTCTCAAATTCCAAAGAGACAGAAAACCGCTAGTCGCCAAGATGACACTTATGCCCAAAACAACGAGCATTTCTATAAGAGTAAATCCTTTTGTTTTCATAGTGAGTAATCGCTAATAATGCTAATGATGATTTAATAATGCGAATTTTTGCGGGCGGGGTGGCTTAATTTGCATTATTTGCCTAATTCGCATTATTCGCGAACACTAAGTTAAAATTGCGTGACCAACTGATAAATCGGAACTAGGATGGAGAGAGCAATCAAACCAATCACGCCGCCGATTAAAACAAGCAGAAGGGGTTCAATAAACGCCACCAAATTTTTAACCGCGTTGCTGATTTCAGAATCATAGAAATCAGCTAAAGTTTTCAAAACTTGATCCAAATGGCCGGCTTTTTCTGAAATTGCCACCAGATTCGTAACCACCGGAGGAAACACCGCTTCGCGCCCAAATGCTTCACCCAATGTTAAACCTTTAGCGACACCCTGTTGCGCGACACGTTGCAGAGCCGCCTTAATTTCCGGATGCACCACCGCGTCGGCGGTAATATTGATCGCTTCCAAAATCGGCAACCCGGCTCCCATCAGAGAACTCAAGGTAGCGGCGAATCTTTGCAGAGCGATCTTCAAAACTACCGTCCGCACCACCGGTAAAATATTTAATAGAGCGGAAATAAAACGCTTCCCGGCTAGAGTCTTGGCGATAAATATCCAGCCACCAATAATCACAACCGCCAAAACCGCCAAAATAATTCCGATATTATTACCAATCGCCAGACCGACAGCGAAGACAATTTTAGAAAAAAGCGGCGGCTCAAATCCCCCTCCCTGGAAAACAGAAGCAATTCTTGGCAAAGCAAAACTAACCAGGAAAAGAAGAACGAGTAGCGAGAGGGCGAAGAGGATGACCGGATAAATCAGGGCCGAACGAATCTTGCTCTGCAACTCATGCTCTTTCTCTAAGCTAACGCTCAAATCTTCAAAAACTTTTTCCAAATTGCCGGAGGCCTCGCCTGCCTTCACCAAATTTACAAAAACCGGAGAAAAATATCTCGGGTACTGGGCAAAAGTCTGATAAAACGGCTGGCCTTTTTCTAAATTAGTGCGAATCTCCAGCAATAATGATTTAACAATCTGCTTATCAAAATTCGCAATCAAAATATTGATCGCTCGGAATAAATCAGTGCCCACCCGCAACATTAGGGCCAAATATTTGGTCAAAAACACCTTGTCGGTAACATTGATTGTCTGGCCAAAAGCGCTACCCACTTTCTTGGCGGTCGTTTTTTCAGCGCTAATAGATACCGGCTTCAGGTTTTTTGAAGCAAGGAAAGCCAATACCGCGCCGGTGTTTTCGGCATCCATACTTCCCTCAACTATTTTTCCGGAGGCGTCCGCGGCCCGATATAAAAACTTTGCCATATCTGATTAATTAAATTATACCATTCCACATAGTTTATATAAGTCTGGTACTTGTAGCATTTCACTAATACGATCATTATGAATAAAAAAGCGGCCTCGCAAGGCCGCTTCATCTATCTTAACCCTTAGTCGGATCCGACAGATTCTTCTCAGGACGCCGCACCGTAATCTCTTCCTTACAAAGCGGACAACAGATGTAATAGCTATACATCTTGATCGGATCTTTCGCCGGAGGCGGATCAGTCGGCTCCAAACGAATAGTACTGCCGCAACCACCCGCCGCGTCACATTTCACTTCAACGCCATTCCACCAACCAACCTTGGCCTGCGCCGCCACTCCACGCTCTACGACTTTCATCAAAACCTCCCTAGGAGTTTAAGGACTTCCAATATCTTATCACAAAAATACAAAAAAGCGAACGAGGGCTTCGGCAAACTCCGTGAGCAAAGTCGCGGAGGCAGATTTGCTTGGTTCGTTCGTTTTCTACCACGAACGAAAATCTACCGAGCGCCTAGTGGTGCGTTTAGCCGTTGGAGCTAAACGACACCCGGTTGCTGTAGGAGTTTGCCGAAGCCCGAGTGAGCCCTATTCGCGAATAACCCGCAGAACCTCCTCAATAGTCGTCATCCCCTTCGCGACTTTGCGAAGACCATCCTCAAACATAGTAATGAACCCTTTCTGACGTAAAATTTTCTTCAGCGCGTCCAAATTAAATTTCGGATCCACGATCGCGTTACGGAGATCGGCATCAACACTGAAAGCTTCATAGATAGCGATCCGGCCCTTGTAGCCGATATTGCTACAAGTCACGCAACCCTTACCGCGAAATAAAGCCCTGGGAGGTTTGTACTCCTCATCAATTCCCAGAGATTTCATCTGGCTTTGCACCACCTTCACAATATCCGGCGTCACCGGGTAAGACTGAATACAATCCGGACAAATCTTTCTGACCAAACGCTGGGCCACCAAAGCATTCAAAACCGCGGCGGCCAAAAATGGCTCAACTTTCAGATCAAAAAGGCGAGGAATCGCGGAAGCGGCGTCGTTGGTGTGCAAAGTAGAAAGCACTAAGTGGCCGGTCAGAGCGGCCTGCACCGCGATTTCCGAAGTCTCCGCATCTCGGATTTCACCAACCATGATAATATTCGGATCCTGACGCAATAATGCCCGCAAACCATTCGGGAAAGTAATTCCCGCCGCTTCATTAACCTGCATCTGGTTGATGTATTTCATATCGTATTCCACCGGATCCTCAATCGTGGAAATATTCACCTCCGGTTTATTTAAAACGCTCAACATTGAATACAAGGTAGTGCTTTTACCGGAACCGGTAGGGCCGGTTACCAAAACAATTCCATAAGTCTTAGCGATATTCTCCTGGAGAGTTTTGATCGTGTCGGGTAACATTCCTAATTCTTCAAAAGAAAGCGCCCGCGCCGTGGAAGACAACAAACGCATTTCTACTTTCTCTCCATAAAAAGCCGGAATCACGGAAACACGAATATCAATCAAATCTCCGCCGGCCTGATAACGAAAACGGCCATCCTGTGGCTTGGAGTGTTCATCTAAGCGTAGCCCCGACAACAATTTCAGACGCGCCACGATAGAGGTGTGAACCTCTTTCGGCATCTTGGTGATCTCGTGCAAAATTCCGTCCACCCGGTAACGAACCAGAACGCCATCTTCTAAAATTTCTATGTGAATATCAGAGGCGCGCGAGGAAATCGCGTAGGAGACAATGTTATCTACAATAGAAACCACCGGCAGCTCCTGGGCCGCTTCCTTCTCTATCTTTCCCGCCACCTCTGCCCTTAAAGTCGCCTGAATATTTTCCTCAATTATTTTCCGGAAATCATCCGCCGACTTTCTTCCATAAACCGCGAACCCCTTTTTTAAATCTTCGTCTGTGGCCAAATATGGACGAACCTTCGTCCCAAGACGACTGGCTAAAAATTCCAGCGTGGCTAAATCAGTCGGATCGGCCATCGCCACATCCAAAGTGCCGTCTTGCTCCTTCGCAAAAGCCACCAATCTCTTTTGTCTGGCGAGATCCTCGCTAAGTAACCGCAGAGCGGATTCATCAATGGGTTGATTGGAAAGATTGGCTAGCTCAACGCCGAAATAACGGGCCAGCAAACCGTTGTAGTAACCGGACTTGATGAAATTGCGGGATACCAAAACATCCGCCACGGATTGCCCCATCCGTTTGGCATCCTTAGTTACCGCGTCAAAATCTTTCTCGCTAACCGCCCCATCCTTGGCGAGAATTTCTTTTAATTTATCGTCGGGAATTTGAACCATTCGGGTATTTGGAAATTACCTTATCTTACTTATCAGTATAACTAATACGGCGGCGGGGAGCCAAAAATAATAAAGAGAAAACTGACCGCGCTTAAGCAAAAGATTGATCACCGAACCGACTAAAGCGACGCCGGCCACAACCACCAGAAAAAACATCCAGTTGGCGCCGGACAGTAAAATGGAAATTCCTATCAAATATGGTTCGGCGCCTTCAAAAATTCTTCCCTTGGTTCTCCGATTCAGCCAACCAAAAATCAAAAGCGCCACCGAAGCCAACAGCAAATTAACCGCGATAGGCAAAAAAAATGTTACTGAGGCGTATGAGATGAAATAACCTACGCTTTGGTTCGGAGGGAGCAGTAATTGCGTAAGCGGATTAGCTAGCCAAAGCTGATATTGCTGATAAGAAAGATAGAAAGCCAAAAATACCGGTAAAACCAGTAGAGCCCAAAAAACCGGACGCGCTACCCTCAAAAATACTGAAGGGCGCATTAGCCATTGCGCCCCCAGTAAAAACGAAACGATTACTAAATTAAAGGTTGAGTCCAGGATCATTACCTACTTCGTAGATATCGGCTTTGTCTCCGCCATCCACTGATTCCACGTCATCCTTACCGCCGCTTCCGTATCGGCCGCTCTCCATATCGGCGTTCATTTCAAAAGTACCGGCAAGGGTATTGCCAACATAAGAATAGAATTTACCCGCCGAGGATTGCGGATCGCGAGGCAAAACGGATAGCGGAGAACCTCCGGGAACATCATCAAAATCAACCGGCATCCAACCGGTGCCATCAGCCAGTAAAATAGCGCTCTTGGAAAAACTAGCGGCCGCGTGCCGTCCACCGCAATCAGCTATCGTCGCGCCTGCCGGCTCATAAACGTAGCAGGTGCCAGCGGTACCTAAACTACCTCCAGTAACAGTAGAAAGATAAAACGCCAAAGCGCTCTTCATGGTCGCGAGGTCAGAAATACGCTGAGAATCTCTGGCCTGCTTAAAAAGCTCTACCGGATTCAAAATCAAAATGACAGCGGTGGCCAAAATCGCCAAAATGCCGATAACGATCAATAACTCAATCAACGTAAAACCCCTTTTGGATGTGTTCATCATATCTTTCATTCTATTCTCCGCGCGTAAAAAATCCACTCCCTCTTATCCACATTAAAAAAACACCCCGGGTGGGGTGTTCGATTTACTTACTGCGAAGCTTACGAAGCTCAAGAATCGCCTGCTCTCCATATTTGACCCAAAGATCGGGACTCTCCTTCCGATTCGTCCAATCAGGGCGCGACTGACAGATGTTGCCACTGGAGCTTTTACTCATGACGTATGGGCACAGGAAAATTCCTTTTGGAGTAAGCACCACAATGGATGCTTCGGTCCAAAACCTATCGTCGGTCCAGAGAACAATCCCCGGCATTTCTCTATCGTATGCGCGCAAAGTTACGTCCACCGAGCTAAGCATTCCATCAGCAATATCGGTTGCCCGCGGAATATTGTCTCGGATTCCGAATATCATCTTGGGGAATTCTTTTCGCGCCCGCGCCAATTCCTTCACAACTAAACGTTTGATGGTGGCGCCTGCCATTAAGGCAGTAATTCTAATCATCCCCACCGATCTATCCGGCTCAGACTGCTTAGCCATCTCAATCTCCTTTGCTATGAGCTGAAGAAAAAATAGCATTCTCGCAATAAAAACACAAACCATTCAACAAGCTCATGATAAACAAAAACACCCCGAGTAGGGTGTTTTACTTATTTTGGACCAGCTTCTTAAGATCGTTGATCGCCTTATCGGTCTTTGCTTCAGCGCGAAGTACCTTGGCGACATCCGCAGCAGGAAGCTCTATAGGCCACCTGTGCATCTGGTCTACTCGCCTCGCTAGCCCTACCGCGATTCCCAAGCAAGATGCCGAAAAAATTGGGGCATTCATCGCAACGCCCAACGAACGGCTAGGGTTCTTTTCTTCGACGATTCTTTCTAATGCCTTGCTGGCCTTGGCGGGGCCGCCACATTTCCCAACCATTGCCAGCCCAAGGGCACAGCAAAACCAGGTTCTGAAATGCAGATGGCTCTTTCTCAAAAAATCATCGTGGGTCTCGTAAACAAACGGGGACTTCTCTCCTTTTTCTATCCATCGAGCCATCTTCAACTTCTGGTTCGCCAGAACCATGTTCGGCATACGTCCTCCTGTGTTTTTAGAACTCCCGATATAATAGCAGAAAATAGTTTTTATGTCGAGAGGATTTGCTTCTAAGGAACATCTCGGAGGCGGTTGGGATTGGCTCGTTCGTTAACTTCGAACGAACAACCGCCGAGAGCGAAGCAGACCAAACCGCAGGAGTTTGGTCATGCTGTTTCTGTGAAGCAAATCTCCGAGACAACAAAAACCTGCCGATATGGCAGGTTTTTGCTAAACCAAGAATTGACTCAGCCACAGCCCTTACACAGTAAGAGCTGGGTTTCGTCCTTTTAGTCCTCAACTTTGTAGTTATCCCAACCTTCAGTACTGACACAACGTTCATGTCACTACCTACGTTCGTGACTTAAGGCTCCACGACTAACACCTTTTACATCGACTGCTAACTAATCAAACCGAAGTTTGAAAGTTTAATTTAATTGATCCACGAGCAGCTTCCGCTACCCGTGCCTTGTTACGACTTAGCCCCTGTCACCGATCCTACCTTGCCCCGACGAACGTCGGAGTTTGGGTATTACCGGCTCCCTTGACTTGACGGGCGGTGAGTACAGGACTCGAGAACGTATTCACCGTGGTATAGCTGACCCACGATTACTAGCGATTCCGGCTTCATGAGGGCGAGTTGCAGCCCTCAATCTGAACTGGGGTCGGTTTTGATAGGATTAGCTCCGCCTTACGGCTTGGCAACCCATTGTACCGACCATTGTAACACGAGTGTAGCCCAAGGTATCAGAGGGCCATGCGGATTTGACGTCATCCCCGCCTTCCTCCGTGTTAAACACG
>CAZJFE010000014.1:0-16103 GCA_964545345.1 uncultured Candidatus Saccharibacteria bacterium
GAACAGGATTTGAATTCGTTAACGAAACCGTCGGTGGTTCCGTTCCAAAGGAATTTATTAAACCAACTGAAAAAGGCGTGGAAGAAGCAATGGCGCGAGGTATCGTGGCCGGCTTTCCGATGATTGATATTAAAGTAACGGTTTATGATGGCTCTTTCCATGAGGTAGACTCTTCGGAATCCGCTTTCAAAATCGCCGGTTCAATGGCTTTCCAGGAAGGCGCCAAGAAAGCCAAGCCGATTCTGCTTGAGCCGATCATGAAGGTGCAAGTCTTGGCCCCGGATAATTATTTGGGTGATGTCACCGGAGACTTAAGTTCCAAGCGTGGTCAGATCAACGAAATGAGCGACCGTCTTGGCGGTATTAAGGTGGTGGACGCTAAAGTGCCGCTATCGGAAATGTTCGGTTACGCCACCAAGCTCCGCTCTATGACCCAGGGTCGCGGAAACTTCACAATGGAATTCTCCAGTTACGAAGAAACACCGGCCAGCGTGGCGGCATTAATTAAGGAAGGAAAGAAGTAGCGCTCGGTCTTTGCGTAAGTTCCTCTCTCGACCTTCGACGGCCGAAACGCGCTCATTTCACGATATTTTCCCGGCCCTAAAGGGTCCCCGAAAAAATCTCTATTCGCGCGGGGCTACGTCTCGGAATCTCGTTCGGAATTACGCAAAAACCTCGCCTGAATTATTTGAAATCCAACAAAATCATCGACTGTAGTGTATAATCAAAGTATGAAAGAGAAATTTGAACCTTCAGCTGAAATCTCTAAAACCGAATTCGAAAAAAATCTTGACGCGTTAGAAGCACAAGAAAAGTCTTTGGAAAATCAGGAGAAAAAACTTTCTATACCGCCTGCCAAAAAGCGTGGTTTTTGGAGTTTGAGTCCCCAAATCAGCAAAGACTACCTGTTGGTTTTTGCAATGGGCTCAGTTAGCCTATTCGGAGTCCAGGAAATCCATAAGGCTCAGGCAAAGTGGCGAGAGACGCAAACAGAGGAAGGATTCACCCGAATTCAACAGCCATCTCAATATTCTCCCGCTAAGGAAGATTTAGAGAGATCCCTGCCTAATCCGTTGCATTCGAGAGAGTATGCCCCGACCGCCGAAGATTTAAACAAGTCTCTTCCTAACCCGCTAAATCCTAAAGAAAAAATATGGCAACCCGGCGGCGATTTGGATAAACAACTAGAGAAAGCTGCTAAAAGTGCTGAGAAAAAATAAAGATGTTTAAAGAACTATTGATCCGTGAGCTAAGCCTGCAGAATCTTTCTGCTGATGAGCAAAACAAAATCTTACAGGGCTTATTAGAAAATATAGTTAGGAAATTAAGAATTTTGGTTGTAGAAAATCTTGGTGAAAAAGATAAGCAAGAATTTGATCGCCTGCAAGATTCTAAAGATACCGAAAAGCTAGAAGAATTCATGAAAGCCAAAGCGACAAAAGAACTATCGGATCAAGCAGTGAAATCTGTCATTGAAGAATTCAAGAATCTCAGAAGATAAGTCCCCGCCCAGCGGGGACTTATCTTTTTACAAAAAATGTTTTAAACTATTCTTGGTTTTTTCACATAGGAGAAAGAGATGAAGTTCGCTCGGTTGTTCCTGGTTGGAATCATGCTGGTTGTTGCCGGTGTTGACGCTTGGTTAATCTATCGAGCAGTTCCCAGTGACCGATTCGGCTTAGCAAATATGCTCTGGATTCTCACAGGCCCGCTGGTCGCGACCGCGCTCTGTGTCTTGGTTTTCTCGTATACGAAAGTTGATCGCCAGAACGGACAGTTGGTTCTAGATAGAAACAGTTTGTACGTTAAGCTGGTGGGCGGTTGGTGGAGCGACAAAAAGAATCCCTGGCCGGGTGAGCAAATCAGTATTTGTGCTCTCTTTTGGGCCAGCGTGGTACCGATCGGCAGTATTATGTTGCTGGCTTGGGCCATCTTGGGCGCCGTTCCATACGGTATCGCTCACCTAGTCATGAATCCCCCCTCTCTCAGTGATGGCATCTCGGCCCCGAACGCTGAAACCTGGACAATGCTAGGATTGTCAATCGGCAGCCTTGTTCTCTTTGTAATCGCGCTATTAGGATCGGTCGCGCTACTGGATCAATTCAAGAGAAAAACTATCGGCCTCTTGGCTGCGATCCTCACCTTTTTTCTTGGAGCCCTCGTCGTTATTTCCGGAGTGGTTATCGGAAGTCTTGTAGGGGACAAACACCTCCCGCTAAAGGAAGCGGCCCTGATGTACTGGGATGGATTCAAGGTGTATGCGCCATGGGTATTGCTCTGGGTTGCCGTCGGTTTGGTCAGCATTGCTGCCGCGGTCGGAATCATCGCTCTGATTGTGGTAAGCGTGCAAGCCCTGCGGAAAACGGTTGTTGGAGAACTGGCGATCGGAATGTGGCAGGCCTTCAAGGATAAGGCCTGCCCGATCGTGAAGATCTCCGGCGCGATGAATGTGGTGGTTGAAGAAACGCCGACAGAAACCCCGACGGAACCGACTGAACCACCGGCAGACCCCGTAGAACCGGCAAAGTCGTAAGCTATTAGTCACAAGCCCTCGTTCAGCGAGGGCTTTTTTTATTCCAAAAAAGTGTTAGTATGTGCTTGGTTATTTAAAATAGCGAGGCATAAATGAAAGTTGCAGTAGTTGGACGCTGGAATCGCCATTCGTCGTCACGGCAGGAAACTAAGCAACTTTGGAAGCTAAGAAATCTTTACGAAAAAGGTAAGGCGGACATTACTGAAGTTTTGAGCGCCGAACATCTGGTCACTAAGCGAATTCTCAATGAGCTGGAAGAAGCTGGCGCTGATATTTTGTCGGATGCCGGTATCGGCCAGGACTCAGTCTACGATCACGCCCGCGATTTTGACGGTTGCGTCGGCTTTTCAACGCTGACCAGAATCCCCGAAACCAATCATTTCCATCGTCAGCCGGAAATTAAGGACCCATTGGACACGAAGCGACCGACTTCGGCTTACTATGACCTCAACAACGCCCGAGCTGTCACGAAAAAGCCGCTAATGGTTTGTTTTCCCGGGCCTTATTCGTTGGCGAAGCAGACCAAAACGGAAAAACCGCTGGAAGAAACAACGATGGCCTACGCGAAAGTTCTGAACACCAGGATTAAGCAAGCGATCCTCAACGGAGCGGCTTGGGTCAGGATTGAAGAGCCGCAAATCGCCGGAGCGCACTATGACTGGAGCGAGTTTTATGGGGCGCACAAGGTGATGATGGATGGAGTGGATAAATCAAAGGTCATTCTCGCGGTTTGGTTTGCCGCGCTCCATCCCGGATACCTGAAAGCTCCGGAGTTTGAAAACTTTTGGCTGGATTTTGTGGATTCCGAAAAAAACTTTGAGAATCTGCAATATCTTCCGAAAGGGAAAAAGCTGTTCGCGGGAATTATGAACGCCCGCCAGCCGTATCTGGAGACCGACGACGAACTTGCTCACAAACTCAACAAAATTGAGAAATATGTTGACCGGGAAAATATTTTCCTCTGCGCGAACACTGACCTTCATTTTCTTCCTTGGGACGACGCGATCGCGAAAGTGAAACGGCTAGTAGAATTTCGGGATCACCTTGAAGATATAACCTTCGCCGCGCCGGCCAAAGTGGCGACGCGGGAAACTTCAAAAATCTGGCGGCCGAAACTGATTTTTCCGACTTCCACCGTTGGTAGCTTCCCTCAACCGGAAGACCTGCGTAAAGCCAGAGCGAAAGTTCGTAAAGTGGAGATGTATCCGGAAGATTGCGAAGAAATTGCCATTGAGCACACCCGGAGATGGATTGAAATTCAAGACAAATTGGATATCACCGTCCCGGTAGATGGAGAATTCCGCCGCGAGGACATGGCAGTCTACTTCGGTGTTGGATTCGGTGGAAAGCTAGGCGACTTTGTTCCTTCATATGAAAACCGGCGCTATCGTCCGGTGATCTATCAAGATCGGGTTTTCCGCTCCCATGATATTACAGTTAGTGAATTCTGTTGCGCGCAGGCAAGAGCCGGGAATCGTCCGGTAAAAGCAACAATTACCGGTCCGGCCACGCTGGCGGATTGGGGATTGCTGAAAAATGCTTATTATTTGCAGAACCCTCACGAGTTCCGGATGGATCTGGCGAGGGAACTGAATCACGAAATCGGCGATCTGATGAAAACCGGACTCCTGAAAATCCTTCAGGTGGACGAGCCGGCGCTGACAACCAAGAAAAAGAATTTGGACATTGACCTGGAAGCGATCGCCGAAACGGTTCGCGGCTACGAAGATAAAGTTTATCTGATCCTGCACATCTGCTACTCCACGATGGAAGCGCTGGAGCAGGCCTGGCCGAAAATCATTAAGTTGCCTTTCCATCAAATTCATATGGAAACTGCCAACCGGAACTATGAACTGCTGGAGATCGTTGAACGCCACGGCTTCGGCGGAAAAGATATCGGTCTGGGAGTGCTGGACGTGCACACCGACAGGATTGAAACCGTTGAAGAAATTTTGAAGGGCGTGGAACGAGCCAGGAAATACTTCACTCCTGAACAGATCTGGCTAACTCCCGACTGCGGTCTGAAAGAGCGCAGCGAAGAGGTTTCTAAAGCCAAATTGAAAGTGATGGCGGACGCCGCCAAGATTTTGAGAGGAAAGGAATAATTCAAAAGCCCCGCAGTAGGGGGCTTTTTTTATTTCTAAAAATGTTCTATTATATCGGCAGTTAATCGTTCCTTGAAAAGGAGAAGCGGATGCTCATCGCTCTGATCTTCTGTATCGCCGCGGCATTCCTAATCTATGCAGTTCACAAGAAGTGCGAACAGCTTGGATGGTGGCGGACCATAGAAAATCACCTAGAGATTTGCGAATTCGCCGAAAAGTACTACTGTCCGGATTGTGGCGGTAAAGACAAAAATCAGATTGGCGCACAGATCGGTAAGTATGCTGATACCAATAATACGTCTAGAGATAATCTTTGTGTCGCATGCAGAAAACAAGCGGACTACGTCAGAAGATACTGCTATGACTGCGCCTACACAAAGAATATCTGCGCATATTGTGGCACCTCACTGATCAGCCGACTAAAGGTTGAACTTTCGAACAAGGCAGTAACCATAGCTGGATTTATTGCGGTAGTCGCTTTGTTCGCAATGGGGATAGTCGTTGTTGTGAACGTCGGCACGACGTTTGATTGGCTCTGGAATAATTTCTTGATCGCCAGAATTTTTATGTGCACGGCTGGCTACCTGTTCGTTGCCTGCGTTGCTTTCCTAATCATTTACGGATTCCCGAAATTCGCGGGGGATGCGTTGTGGAATGGAAAGTGGGGCGCCAGCGATCGCAATATTTTCAAAGATTTTCTGCGCGAAGTCATGCTATATCTACCCGGAGGATGGAAACACCGGGACAAGATAGTCCAGCGCTTGGCGCGTTACGAACTGGCACGAGAACGAGAACTAAACGAAAACCCCCAAAATGCATCAAATTTTTCATGGTGGCAAGAGTTACCCGGCTGGATAAAAGGAAAGTACAGAATCTGGAACGCGAGGACAGTTCTTGCCGAAGTAGATTACGCGCACATGGCGGAAAAAGATCTGCGCGGCGAAAACTTCCGAAGCCCAATCTGTTTTTGGATAGAGTGCGTACTGCTTCCGCTTTTCTGGCCGGTCCCGCTGGCTCTTTTCCTGCTTATTTTCGTGATAGGCATACCAATAGCCTTCGTAGAAGCGGGCTTGAATATCCAGCCATACGGCTGGACCAAATGGCTATTCTGGTGGGAGGAAGATTTTGAAAGTAAAGTAAGCCGTCGCTCAACGATGCCCATTCACCAGCCCCTGAAATAAGGGGCTTCTTTTTACCTTTTCGCATTTGACATTTATGCCATTTCCATGCTATAATTACCCACGTAAAAACGTGGGTTTTTATTAGCACATTTAACAACAAAATTCCTTTAACAGGGAGGCAAAAGTGACCGACAAAGTGAAGCACGTAATCAACCTGCTTCGGTCCGGACGACTCCAAGAGGAGTACGTGGACAAGCGGCTGATTGACCTGAAACGGCACGACGACCTCGTCTTGCTGGATTACAGCCGGGACTGCCAGTATGCCAGCGCCTGGGATGAAGTGACGACCGCTTGTCGCGGCCTGATCATTGATTCCAAGGACTGGTCAGTGGCGGCTCGTCCGTTCATGAAGTTCTTCAATCTGGGAGAGGGCGGGGGAGTTCAGCCGAAGGATCTGCCGAAGATGCCGTTCCAGGTTTTTGAAAAGCTGGACGGTAGCATGGGAACGCTCTACCGGAAGCGCGACGGCAAACTGGCCATCTCCACTCGGGGATCGTTCCATTCGGTTCAGGGAGTGAAGGCAACCGAAATGTTGCATCAGCTCCCGGCGCTGGACAGCATCGGCGACGAGCTGACCTTGATCTTTGAGATCGTCTATCACGACCCGGAAAGTCCACACGTCGTGAAGTACGACTACGAAGGGCTGGCCCTGCTGGCGGCGTTCAACCGTCACACCGGCGAGGAGTACTCGTGGGGAACGGTGATCAACATCGCTCGCGTCCTCGGCGTCCGCCTTCCGAAGGTCTACAACTTCGGAACGATTGACGAAGTTCGGGCAACTCTTCAGACTCTTCCGCACAATATGGAAGGATACGTGGTCCGTTTTGAAAACGGGCTTCGGATCAAGCTGAAGGGACGCGCTTATCTCGGAGTTCTCAAGCTGATGTGTCAGCTGACTCCGAGAGCGGTACTGGAGCATCTCTCCGCCGGAACCTACTACAAGGCGCTGGCGGAACTGCCGGAAGAGCTTCGGTCTGATGTGCAGGCGCTCGCGGTTCCGATGATGGAGAAGGCCAGAAATCTGGAGCACGAGTGCTATAACCACTTCACCTCCGCTCCGAAGGGTGACCAGAAGACCTTTGCTCTTTGGGTGAAGGAACGGTTCAAGAATCCGATTGCCGGCGCCCTGTTCAAACTGAACAAGGGTCAGCAGCCGGATTGGTTCGCCCTCGCGAACGAGAAACAGAAGGAAGAATGACAAGCAATACAGCCCTCGGTGGAAACACCGGGGGCGTTTTTTACCTCGCTCAGCGAGGTTAAACCCAGCTAAGCTGGGTTACCATGTTTTGAATTACATCAAACATTGACAAACCAAAATAAATAATGTATATTCTTTGGCAAGTTCCTTAATAAGAAGGAGGAAAAGATATGTGCCGGATGATTTCCTGCCTAGTGACGAAAGACGCGCGAGCGCTCGGAAAAGATGGAGTCCATTCGCACACCAAGATTGCCGCAATCCATGGAATAAGTCAGGATCGTTGTCTCGCCTACGAATTTCCGCTTGATCAGAGACGGCTACATCAAGATTTCTCTTCGACGAGCGCGCCTTTTGAAGCCAAGCAGTCCCACGATCAGGCGGCGAGAAGCTACTTTAAAAGCAAGGTAGGTACGCCGGGAAAATTGATGGAATATGTCGCGAAGAACATAGAAAATAACGCTTGGGAAATGTTAGAAAGTCTTTTGACTTCCAAAGCCAGAGAAATCTATGGTTTCCGGCTTACAGTTATAGATGAAAAATTGGAGAAAAGTATAGAGCGCGCTGAAAGGAGCTACAACAGGGCTACATATGATGGCGCGAACGCAAACAAAAGGGCCATTAAGGCATTTGATAAACTCCTAGATAAGACGGAGAGCGAATCAAAAGCTCGAAGGGCCCGATCCTGGATTAACCTCTTCAAAAAGCCCTCCAACCGAATCGCGGTCTGGAGAAAGTAACCACCCACACCCCCTGCTTAGCAAGGGGTGTTTTTATTCACAATATCAGGTCTTGACAGGGGAGCGAGGTTTTGTGTACAATCCGATATAACGTTTGTTTATAAAAACTTTAGCAAAAGTCGTCTCAAATCATAAAAAAATAAATAAAAATGGCAGAAAAAGAAAAATTCGTTAGGAATAAACCTCACGTAAACGTCGGCACAATCGGACACGTTGACCACGGCAAGACTTCCTTGACCGCGGCCATTACGCACGTCCTGTTCTTGAAAGGTTGGGCGAAGAAAGAAGAAAAGGTTGACGATATTGATAACGCTCCTGAGGAAAAAGCCCGTGGTATCACGATTGCTTTGCACCACTCCGAGTATGAATCCGAGAAGCGCCACTACGCGCACATTGATGCTCCCGGTCACGCTGACTACATCAAAAACATGATCACCGGCGCCGCCCAGATGGATGGCGCGGTATTGGTGGTTTCCGCCGCTGATGGCCCTATGCCTCAAACTCGTGAGCACATCTTGCTTGCCCGTCAGGTAGGCGTGCCGGCTTTGGTGGTTTTCTTGAATAAATGCGATATGGTGGATGATCCGGAACTTATTGACTTGGTGGAATCCGAAGTTCGCGAACTTTTGAAGAAATATGAATTCCCGGGTGATACCACTCCGGTTATCCGTGGCTCCGCGACTAAAGCTTTGGAAGCGAAATCCGCTGATGATCCGGCCGCTAAGCCGATTTTGGACTTGGTAAAGGCCTTGGATGAGTTTATTCCTGAACCGGTCCGCGATACTTCTAAACCGGCTTTGATGCCTATTGAAGACATCTTCTCTATTGAAGGCCGCGGTACTGTGGTTACCGGCCGTATTGAACGTGGTGTCTTGAAGGTAAACGAGGAAGTTGAGGTGATCGGCTTGCGCCCCACCCAAAAGACCGTCGTTACCGGCATTGAAATGTTCAACAAGCTGTTGGATGAAGGTCAGGCCGGCGACAACGTTGGTATCTTGCTCCGTGGTTTAAAGAAAGAAGACGTGGAGCGCGGTCAGGTTATTGCCAAGCCGGGGAGCGTTAATCCGCATACCGAATTTGATGCCGAGGTTTACGTGTTGAGTAAAGAGGAAGGCGGACGACACACTCCTTTCTTCAAGGGCTACAAACCGCAGTTCTACATCCGCACGACCGATGTTACTGGTGAAGTTACTTTGCCGGAAGGAATGGAAATGGTTATGCCTGGCGACACCGTCAAAGTTGGCGTCAAGCTGATCGGCCCAGTAGCTTTGGAAGAAAAACAACGGTTTGCTATCCGCGAGGGTGGTAAAACTGTAGGCGCCGGCGTAGTTCTGAAGATTAATAAATAATCTGAACTGCCCAGCACTTAGTACCTAGAAAATTTCATGGCAAAACAAAAGGAAGAGCAAGAAAAACTCAGACTCAAAATCAAAGCTTACGACAGTAAGTTGATTGATAATTCCGCTCGCCAAATCGTGGACACCGCGAAGCGATTTGACGCGGAGGTAGTGGGTCCAATCCCGCTTCCCACGGAGATCAAGAAATACACGGTCAACCGTTCAACTTTCATTGATAAAAACTCCAGGGAACAGTTTGAGCTCCGGATTCACAAGCGCTTGATTGATATCTTGAATCCCACACAATCAATCGTCGCCTCTCTTTCACAGTTAAACTTGCCATCAGGAGTTGATATTGAAATTAAGATGGTCTAGCCAATCAAAAAACCGGGAATTGCCCGGTTTTTTGATTGCAAACTCTAATTCCTAAGCTCTAAAACCTAAGCATTAGCAAGGCACTAGACATAAGTTTAGAAATAAGCTAGAATTCTTCCTATTGCGTTCGCGTATTTAATTTCTATTCCTATGGAGAAATACAAAGGCAAAAAAATGAAAATGACGCAGATTTATTCCGGCGAGAAAATCGTGCCGGTTACCCCTGTCAAAATTGATTCGGGTGATTTGAATTTGCTGAAAGTCGGAGACTCCGTGAAGGGCAGCGGCACTGTTAAGGGACGGGGCTTCCAAGGCGTAGTGAAACGGCATGGTTTCCACGGCGGACCGGCCACTCATGGTCAGAAAAATCGTCAGCGCGCTCCCGGTTCTATCGGTAACACCACTCCTCAACGTGTTTTGCCTGGCCGCAGAATGGCCGGTCACATGGGTACTAACCGAGCCACTCTAAAAAATGTGAAAATCGTGGAAGTCCGCATGGATGAAAAATTAGTTTTCATTAAAGGCGCTTTGCCGGGCAACAACGGCGATAAAGTTGAATTGAGAACTAAAAACTAATATGAAAACCTCTCTCTACAACTTGAAAGGAGAATCAATCGGCGAAGTGGATTTGCCGGAAAAAGTTTTCGGTTCCAAATGGAATCCGGACTTGGTTCACCAGGTATTGATGGCGCAAGCCGCCAACCGACGTAGCCCTTGGGCGCACGCTAAAGGCAGGGGAGAGGTCCGGGGTGGTGGAGTTAAACCTTGGAAGCAAAAACATACCGGCCGAGCCCGTCATGGATCCATCCGGTCCCCAATCTGGAAAGGCGGTGGAGTTTCCCATGGACCGAAAAAAGATCGTGATTACACCCAGAAAGTGAACAAAAAGATGGCAAAAGCCGCTGTTTTCTCCGTCCTTTCCAAAAAATTAGCCGAAGGGGAATTACGGGTGGTAGATTCTCTGGAATTACAGGATCCGAAAACTAAGGCCTTATTCACAATGATCAAGAATATGTTGCCGGCAGTTTTAGTAGCCACCAAAGAAAACAAAAATATTTCCAGAGCTTCCAAAAATTTGGCTCGCGCGCGCAGTTTGAGCGTTACTTCCTTGAATGTGGAGGATTTACTGAAATATAAAAATATCTTACTTGATCAGCGAGCTGTAACGGAAATTAAATAACATGGATAAAACTATCATCAAACATCCGGTAATCAGTGAAAAATCCACTATGCTTAGCGAAATGGGTAAGTATATTTTTGCCGTAAAAGAAGGCGCGACTGCTCCGGAAGTCAGGAAAACTATTGAGGGTCTCTACAAAGTGAAAGTGGTGAAACTAAACATGATTAATACGAAGGATAAGCCGAAAACCTGGGGCCGCTTGACCGGAGTAAAACATGGCTACAGAAAGGCGATCGTCACCCTGAAAGAGGGACAGAAGCTAGACGTAATGCCTAAATAAAAAACACCATGAAAGTCTATAAACCAACATCGCCATCTCGCAGACAAATGACCGGTATTGAATACGGCGCTTTGTTGACCACCGGAGCACCGCATAAAGCTTTGACCAGAAAAATCCAATCTCACTCCGGCCGAAACAACCGCGGCGTTATTACCGTTCGCCATCAGGGCAGCGGAAATAAAAAACTCTACCGAGAAGTGGACTTTTTGCAAAATAAAGTTAGTGTCCCCGGCAGAGTGGAAACTCTGGAATACGATCCATATCGCAGCGGCTTTATCGCTTTAATCTCCTATAAAGATGGCGATCGCAGATATATTTTAGCTCCGAAGGATTTGAAGGTTGGTGACATAATTATGACCGCAGAAAACGCTCCCTTGAAGCCAGGAAATCGTGTACGGTTAAAAAACATCCCCGTCGGCTACTTTGTCTACAATGTAGAAATCCGAGCCGGTGGCGGAGGCAAATTAGCTCGTTCCGCCGGAGCTTACGCCGAAGTTTTGGCTCATGAAGCAGGATTAACCGATTTAAGAATGTCTTCAAAGGAGGTTCGTAAGGTTTCCGCGGAGGGTTGGGCTTCAATTGGACAAGTTTCCAATATTGACTATAATTTGGTGAACATTGGAAAGGCGGGCCGTTCCCGCTGGTTAGGCATTCGCCCAACCGTTCGTGGATCAGCGATGAACCCGGTTGACCATCCGTATGGTGGCGGTGAAGGCGCCCAGCCGAGAGGCACCAAGCGTCCGAAAACCATCTGGGGTAAAGTTACCGGTGGTCATAAGACCCGCAAACCGAAAAAGTGGTCGTCTAAGTGGATTATTCAACGTCGGCCGAAGGTGCGCTAATGCGCAAATTTAAACATTTAAATATAAAAATATTTAAACCATTATGAGTCGTTCAAGCAAAAAAGGACCGTTCGTAGACCCGAAACTACTGAAGAAAGTGGCGGCTTTAAAGCCGGGCACAAAAGTAGTGATCAAAACCTGGTCTCGCGCTTCGGAAATTTCCCCGGAAATGGTTGGCCACACTTTTGGCGTCCATAATGGAAAAACCCACATTGAAGTTTTCGTGAAAGAAGAAATGGTGGGCCATCGCTTGGGCGAATTTTCACCAAGCAAGAAATTCGTGAAACATGGAGGTAAAATGCAACGCGAATTGGAAGCTTCTCAGCAAGCCGCTGAAGTCGCGAAGGCTCAGGCCGCTAAATCCGCCGAAGCTCCGGCTAAAAAATAGCGGACACTAATACTATATGGCACAAACAACTGCAAAACTAAATTATCTGAAAATTGCCCCACGAAAAGTGCGGTTGATTGCCAATACCCTCAAGGGTTTATCCATCCAGGAAGCGGAGGCCCAACTCTTATTGCGTGTTCAGCGTTCCAGTCAGCCGCTTTTGAAGTTGCTCCGTTCCGCTGTCAGCAATGCTCGAAATTCTAAATTAGATGTCTCCAAGCTGAAAGTTGATTCCATTTTGGTTAACCCCGGTCCAATGCTTAAACGTTTTTTGCCGCGCGCTCAAGGACGAGCCACCCCGATTCATAAAAAAATGAGCCATGTAGTCCTTACCCTCAAAGAAGGGGACAAGGTGGTCAATAACCGCTTCGTCATCAACCCGCCATCCAAGAAACAGCACACTCATAAGAAAGAGCGGGTGAAGCCCAAGGCCGAAGAACCGCAAAAAGAACAGAAGACCGCTAATCCCGGATTCTTTAAGCGGATGTTTAACCGCCGAGCGGTATAAAAAATAACAATACTATGGGTCAGAAAATACAACCATTTAAATATCGCCTGGGAATCATCAACAACTGGACTTCCCGATGGATGCCGAAAAATCTTAACTTCAAGAACCAACTGGAAGAGGATCTTGTGATCCGAAAAATTGTTGAAGAAAAGATCGGCCCGGCCGGAATCGTCAAAATTGAAATTGAGCGCGGCACCGATAACTCCTTCAAAATCTTCATCAAAGCGGCTCGCCCGGGTTTGGTGATCGGCCGAGGCGGAAAAGGTATTGAAGATCTTTCTAAAGCCGTTGAGGCGTCTTTAAATAAACTATTCGCTAAAAGAAAAACCAAAACTCCAAAGTTTCTGGTTCGCTTAACCGTGGAAGAGTTGCGGCGTTCGGAAACCTCCGCCCAATACGTGGCCCAGTCTCTGGCTTGGGATATGGAAAAA
Source organism: uncultured Candidatus Saccharibacteria bacterium (assembly GCA_964545345.1). Taxonomy (GTDB): domain Bacteria; phylum Patescibacteriota; class Minisyncoccia; order UBA6257; family WO2-44-18; genus JAUSKF01. Next base: position 13,096 of record CAZJFE010000014.1, read on the forward strand.
CGATTGCCATATCGCCGAACGATGAAGAAATACATTGAAAGCGCGATGCAAGATCGGGAAGTACAAGGAGTAAAAATCCGCCTGTCCGGACGCTTGGATGGTAATGAAATCGCCCGCCGAGAGTGGTTGGCAAAGGGCAAACTACCTCTGCAAACTTTGCGCGCCAACATTGATTACGGCGAGGCCACTTCCTATAATTCCTATGGAACAGTAGGCGTAAAGGTTTGGCTTTATAAAGGTAACGTCTTCGCTAATGCTCCAGCGAAGCGAACAATTTAAACACAACTATGCTTGCTCCAAAGAAAATGAAACATAGGAAGTGGCAGAAGGGCCGATCCCTTGGAAGAACCGTGGAAACCCGCGGTACGACTTTGGCTTTCGGCAGTTTTGGCCTGAAAGCGGAAACCGCCGCCTGGATTAATTCTCGGCAAATTGAAGCCGCCCGCCGCACTATCAGCAACTTTATTAAAAGAGAGGGCAAGGTTTGGATTCGTATTTTCCCGGATAAACCGATCACTATGCGTCCTCCGGAGCTGACCATGGGTGGCGGCAAGGGAGCGGTTGATCACTATGTCTTCCCGGTAAAACCAGGACGGATTTTGTTTGAGATGGACGGCGTAACCGCCGAAGTCGCCAAAGAGGCCTTGCGATTGGCCGGTTTTAAACTTCCGGTAAGAACCAGAATGATTACCAAAATCAAAAATTAAGATTATGGATAAGAAAGAAGTCCAACAACTGAAAACTAAACCGTCCGAGGAATTAACAAAAATGCTCGCCGAACAGCGCGAGAAATTGTGGACTTTAAAGGAGGGGATATTGAACGGAAAGATAAAAAATGTTAAAGAAATGCGTACGGTAAGAAAGGATATTGCCCGGATTATGACCTTCTTGGGTTTTAACCAAAAAGCCAACAATGGAACAAAATAAGCCAAAAACTGAAGTAAAACACCGCCGACTCCAGGGAGTCGTGGTTTCCGATAAAATGCAGAAAACTGCCGTCGTGGCTGTTTCGCATGAAAGAAAGCACCCGAAATATCTGAAATACTACACCATCACCAAGCGGTTTAAGGCCCACAGCGAAAATAACGAATATAAGAACGGCGACGTAGTAATCATTGAAGAGACCCGGCCGATGTCCAAAGAAAAACGCTGGAAGGTAATTGAAAAGGTAGCGGCCAACCAGGCGGCTAGCGAAGCGAAATAAAAACATGATCCAAGAACGATCCATCTTAAAAGTTGCTGATAACTCCGGAGCAAAAACGGTCCGCTGTTTTCGCGTTCTTGGTGGTAGCCGTCGCCGATATGCCGAAGTGGGGGACATCATTATCGCTTCCGTTCAGGTAGCGGAACCGCGAAAACCGATTAAGAAAAAGGACGTGGTAAAAGCGGTGATCGTCCGACAACACAAGCCATTGCGCCGACAAGATGGTTCTTATCTAAAATTTGACGATAATGCCGTGGTTTTGATTGATGAAAAAAAGGAACCGAAAGGCACTCGCGTTTTCGGACCATTGGCTCGCGAAGTGAAGGAAAAAGGTTTTGAAAGTATCGCCTCCTTGGCGGAAGAACTACTTTAAATATTTCAACATGATTAAGAAAAACGACACAGTAAAAATTATGAGCGGAAAAGACCGCGGTAAGACCGGCAAGGTTTTGCGCGTGGATATTGAAGCGGGAAAACTATTGGTTGAAGGATTAAACACGGTCAAGAAGCACATCCGCCCCAAAAAGCAGGGTGAAAAGGGCCAGATGATCGCCATGCCTCAACCTTTATATATTTCTAAAGTTATGCTATTTTGCTCTAGTTGCGGTAAAGGGGTCAGAACCCGAAGCCGGATCTCTGACAACAAATCCGCCAACGTCATCGTGAAAGAACGCGTCTGCGTAAAATGCGGTAGCACCATTTAAAAACATGAACGCTCCGATCAAACAAATTGAAAAGGTGGTAGTAAACACTGGAGTAGGAAGACTTTCCGCCCAGCCGAATTTTGGCGACAAAATGCTTCCGGCAATCATGGCTGATTTCGCCGCCATCACCGGTCAGAAACCATCGGAGCGTCCAGCCAAGAAATCTATCTCCAGCTTCAAGCTACGACAGGGAACAGTTGTCGGCCTAAAAGCCACTCTGCGCCGCCAGCGAATGGAAAGCTTCTTGAGTAAGGTTACGAAAGTGGTTTTACCGCGTGTCCGTGATTTTCAGGGTATTGATCCGAAAAATATTGATCGCGCCGGTAACTTAACTTTTGGAATTAAGGATCATTTGGTATTTCCAGAGGTGACTCCGGAAGCGTCAAAAACTAATTTTGGCATGGAGATCACCTTAGTTCCCAAAACTCCGAAAACTCACGACGAAGCATTCCAACTTTATAAAGAGTTGGGTGTGCCGTTCGCTAAGGAAGAAGTAAAAAAGAAACATGGCTAAGAAATCAGTGGTCGCGCGGGCCCAAAAACCGCCAAAGTTTTCTACCCGGATTGTCCGCCGTTGTTTCCGTTGCGGCCGAAAGAGGGGATACATGAGACCATTTGGCGTCTGCCGAATTTGCTTCCGCGAATTAGCTACTAAAGGAGAAATTCCTGGAGTTAAAAAATCCTCATGGTAAATAATATTTTAACCACAATCAAAAACGCTCAGAACGCCCGAAAAGAATCGGTTAAGTTTCCATACTCCAATATGGATTTCGCGGTCACAGAATTACTGGCAAAAAATGGTTTCGTAGAGAGCACGGCTAAAAAGGGCCGCATGCCGAAGAGGATTATTGAAGTGAAGATTAAATATGATCCCGAGGGCAAGGGAGCGATTTCCGGAATCAAAAGCATCAGCAAACCCTCCCGTCGCCTTTATGCCGGCTATAAAGATTTGAAAAAAGTTAGGCAGGGCCTCGGATTATCGGTTTTGACGACTTCAAAAGGAATCATGACCGCTAAGGACGCTAGACAACAGAAAGTCGGGGGTCAGTTACTTTTTGAAATCTGGTAGAGTAATCGCGAATAATACGAATTAAAGATTT
>CAZJFE010000014.1:16203-18528 GCA_964545345.1 uncultured Candidatus Saccharibacteria bacterium
CAGTTACTTTTTGAAATCTGGTAGAGTAATCGCGAATAATACGAATTAAAGATTTAATATTGCGAATTAAAAAAACAATGAGTAAATTAGCCAAAAAACCAATAGTTATCCCGCAAGGCGTGGAAGCGAAAATCGCCGACGGGGTTTTAGAGTTTTCCGGAAAGGAGGGCAAGGTATCGGTAAAAATTATTCCTTACGTGGGAATTGAAATTAAAGACGGCCAAATTACTTTGAAACTGGAAAAAGAAATCAAACAAGCTCGGGCTAACATCGGTACCTTGGCCTCTTTGATCAAAAACGCTATCGCTGGAGTTACCGGTGGGTTCACTAAACACTTGGAATTGGAAGGTATCGGCTTCAAAGCGGCCTTGGAAGGAGCGAACTTAGTATTGAATGTCGGCTTCTCTCACCCGATTAAATTTACTCCACCGGCAGGAATTAAAATCGTTGTTGAGAAAAGCACAATTAAAGTTTCCGGAGTGGACCGCCAATTGGTCGGCCTAACCGCTTCCCAGATTCGCAAAATCTTCCCGCCTGAGCCATACAAAGGCAAGGGAATCCGCTACCAGGGCGAGGTAGTGCGACGCAAAGAAGGCAAGAAGGTTGCCGGCGCTACTGCGGCCGCATAGAACTGAAAAACAAACATGAAACGAGGTTTAATAAAAAATATTAATAGGGGATTCCGCAAAGCTCGTAATAGAGCGAAAATTTTGGGTACCGCCGAAAAGCCCCGTTTGTCAGTGTTCCGCAGTAACCGCTATACTTACGCTCAACTGATTGACGACACTCAGGGTAAGACTCTTGCCGCGGCCTCAACTCAGGAATCTACGAAAGGCAGTAAGAAAACAGAATCCGCCAAGGTGCTTGGCGGGCTAATCGCGGAAAAAGCCAAGAAACTCGGGGTGAAACAAGCGGTCATGAATCGGTCGTTCTACAAATTTCACGGACGCGTAAAAGCGGTCGCGGAAGGAGCCAACGCCGCCGGTTTGAAGATATAAACATGGAAAACACTACACCAGTTCAAACACAAGCTCCGGCAGCTGCAGGCGCAGCTCCCGTTGCCGCCAATAAACCGGGGGCTCCTTTGCGTCCTGGCCGTGGAGGCGGTGGCTTTGGCGGTGGACGCCGACCTGGTGGTGGAGGAGGCCGCCGACCAATGCGCCCGAAAGAACAAAACCCAATGGGTTTGAAGGATAAGATGTTGGATTTGCGCCGCGTTACTCGCGTGGTCGCCGGAGGTAAACGTTTCCGATTCCGCGCCACAGTTGTGATGGGTGATGAAAAAGGAAAAGTGGCTGTCGGAGTGGCTAAGGGTTTGGACGTTCAATCCGCTATCGCGAAGGCCAAACATGCCGCGGTAAAAAACGTGCTAATCGTCCCTTTGAAGGGCCGCACCATTCCTCACGAAGTGGGAGCAAAATTCAGCGCCGCAAGGGTGATTATTAAACCGGCAATTGAAGGTCATGGATTGAAAGCTGGCGGAGCCGTGCGTGTCGTATTATCATTGGCCGGAGTCAAAGATGCGACCGCCAAATGCTTGGGCCGGACTCCAAATAAGTTAACTAACGCGCTAGCGGCTATTGAAGCTTTGAAAATGATCAAGGGCGCGAAAATGATGTAATAATTATTTGAAACAAACATGAATTTAAGCCAACTAAAACCGAATACTCCAAGAAAATACTCCAAGCCGCGTGTCGGTAGGGGAGGTAAGCGTGGAACTATGTCCGGCAAGGGTCAGAAGGGTCAGAAATCCCGATCTGGTCGCAGAATGCGTCCGGCGGAGCGTGATTTGATTCAGCGCCTTCCGAAATTACGAGGTACCAAGAATAAACCACTTGAGGCCGCCTTACCGGTGCTCAATTTGAAAGATTTGGAGAGGGTAGCCCAAAGCGGAGTCGTCAGTGAAAAAATTCTGGGACGCAAAGTCAAAATTTTGGGTGATGGAGAAATCAAAAAACCTGTTACTATTGAAGGACTGCCTGTTTCTAAGTCCGCTAAAGAAAAAATTGAGGCGGCCGGCGGTAAAATTGTAGCGGCAGTAAAAGCCATCAAAGCCGCCAAGGTTATTGGGGCAACTAAAACTGTGAAGGCGGAGAAAGCAGAGGCCAAGTAAACTAACCTAAAAAACTAAAGCATGGGAAGAATACTGCAGATTTTCAAAATTCCGGATCTAAGAAAGAAAATTTTCTATGTCCTCCTGGGCTTAGTGGCTTTTAGAGCGCTCGGCGCGATCCCGGTCCCGGGAATTGACGCAGTTCGTTTGGAGCAATTTTTAAATAGCAATCAAATCTTCAGTTTCTTTAATCTGTTCTCCGGAGGTGGTTT
>CAZJFE010000015.1:0-16357 GCA_964545345.1 uncultured Candidatus Saccharibacteria bacterium
GCAGTACAAAGTGCAAAGCCGAGGAGGGTCTGGCGTGAAAACCGCCAAAATTACTGCCAAGACCGGCTTACTAATCGCCGGACAGTTGGTGGATGCCGAAGAAGAGTTGCTAGCTTTGTCCGCTAAAGGACAAATTATCCGAACGCCTCTTTCTACCATCCGTCTTGCCAGCCGAGCCACTCAAGGAGTAAGGATTATGACTCTCAATTCAGGTGATAAGGTTGCCGGAATTGTCTGCCTCTAAGGACGAACGACGGGAGACGAACGATGGACGACCAGGATTGTCCGCCATTTCAAACTCATTGTCGTTTGTCGTAAGTTGTTAGTCGTATGTCATTAACAAAAAATCAAATAGCCATTATTTTCGTAGGCCTAATTCTGATGGTGGGCGTTGTTTTGTTGTTTATTTACGGCTCCAGGGAACGCGGCATTGATGTTTCCGGAAATATTACTTTCTGGGGCGTGTTTGATAGCAATCTGGCCATGAACCAGGCGATCGCCGCTTACCGAGCGCAGAGCCCTTATGTGAACGTTAGCTACCGGCAAGTTGATCCGGCAAGTTATGAAAGCGAGTTGATTGACGCGTTGGCGAGCGGCAAAGCGCCGGACGTGATCATGTTCCACAACAGCTGGCTGCCGAAGCATTTTAATAAAATTGTTCCTTTTTCAAGTGAGTTAATTACCATTGATAAATACCGGGCGTTATTCCCCACCATCGCCGAACAGGATTTCGCCCCAGATGGCAAAATCTTCGCTTTGCCTTTGTATATTGATACGCTCGCGATGTTTTATAACCAGGATATTTTTGATAACGCCTCTATCGCTCTTCCGCCGAAGACTTGGGGTGATTTAGAAAAAATGATTCCGAAACTCCGGCAGATGGACAAGCTAGGAAGAATTCAGAAACCGGCGGCGGCTATCGGTGGATCCAACCGAAGTATCAACCGAGCCACCGATCTTCTGGGGTTACTGATGCTCCAGACCGGCACTCAGATGGTCAACGACGATTTCACCAACGCCACCTTTGCTTCCCGGGAAGGATTGAACGCCTTAAATTTCTACACCAAGTTCGCAAACCCGATCAGCCCATCCTACACCTGGGGTGATTCACTCCCCTATTCCTTAGACAGCTTCGCCAACGGCGACACGGCAATTATTTTCAACTACGCTTATCAGGCCGACTTATTGAAAGAAAAAAATCCGTTTTTGAATTTCCACGTCACCGGAATGCTTCAACCCGATGACCGGACGCAAGATGTAAACTACGGAAATTATTGGGGTCTGGCGGTAACCGTGGGCACTCGTAACGTTCTGGCGGCGCAGGACTTCGCTCTGAAAATGACCGGTGATCCGGCAGTCGCCGAACAATATCTAGTGGCTACCAAACGCCCACCGGCTTTACGATCGCTAATCAGCAAATACTCCGGCGATCCGGAAGTCGGTATCTTCGCCCGGCAGGCCTTAACCGCTCGCTCTTGGCCGCAAGCCGATCCAGGTCAGATTGAGAGAATCCTTTCGGATATGGTGAATACAGTCTTAACCGGACGCCGTCCGGCCACGCAAGCTCTGGAAGAGGCGGCGGGAGCCGTCACGCAAGTGATGCAGACAATGCCCAGAAGATAACTTACGACCTACGACGAACGACTAACGACAAGAAAATAACTTATGACGAATAACCAACAACGAACGACTTACAACTAACTACTAACAAATGACTAACGACTTACGACAAACGACAGGAGCGAAACTGCTATTTGGGATGATGGCGTTGTTGGCGATCGGGGTTCTGTCATTAGCGGCAATCATGCCAGCGTTGGTTCATGCAGCGCCACCACCTCCAGTTGATCTCCAACTACGTCCGAAATGCGATCCGACCTTGGCCCCAACCATGCCCGGCTCCTGCGATCTGGCTGCTTTCGTGGGTTTCATCCAAAACATCATTGAGTTCATGTTTTATATTTCCATTCCGATCGCCGTGCTGTTCATCGTCTATGGCTCGTTTGTTATAATGACTGCTGGAGGGTCGGAGGATCGATTCAGGAAGGGTAAGGGCGTGATTACGGCGGCGATTATCGGAATCATCATCGTCTTCTCCTCTAACCTAATAGTCACCACGATAGAAAAGGCGCTTAAGTCAGGCGCGGAACAGATATTAAAATAAAAGAATGAGAAATTATAAGAAATCTTTGGCAATTGCGGTTTTAGCGATGGCGGCTTTGCCGATATTGGTGCTTGGAGCACCTGAAAGTGGAGGAAAGACGCCTCCACCCTCACCGCTCACCTCAATAGAACTCCCCAACCCTTTGCTTAAGGGCACAACTATAGAGATGGTCTTTAGCAAAATTCTTGCCGCATTAAGAGTGGTAATCCCATCAATAGCGGCCGGTGTGATCATTTATGCCGCTTTCCAAATCCTTACCGCCGGAGGAGATACCGGTAAATTCGCTACTGCCAAAAAGACCATCGGTTATGCCGTCGCCGGATTGGCGTTATTCCTGGTGGCAGACCTAATAGTCGGGGTAATCACCGAATTTCTCGGAAAAAAATGAGGAAAATTTTATTAATATCCTTTGTTTTAAGCATACTAATCATCCCGGCCGTGAGTTTGGCGCTTGGAGAAGGGCCGGCTACACAGCGATTTTTAGATATTGTCGGCAACATCAAGAACTTGGCGGTCGGTTTCTTAATAGCGATCTCCACCCTCTTTATAATTTACGCCGGCTTCCTGTATGTTACATCCGCCGCGAATCCAAATAATATCACCCAGGCAAAAGACATTATTACCTATGCCATAATTGGCATCGTGGTGGCCCTATTATCGCAAGTGATTGTCGGGGTAGTTACTTCCGTCCTAACTGATTCTTCCAGCCCCTCGTTTAGCCCTGTAGAGAAGTACTATAAGGGTGTCTTTGATTATTAATCAAAACTGATGATGTTTTGTTATAATTAGATTACCTTATGAAAGGTCGGGAAATCGTAAATTATTAAGATGAATAAATTCTCTAAAGCCGCTTTAATTACCGCCGTTGTTCTATTGCCAGTTTTGGCAATGGCGCAGGGAGGAGCCGGTATCCCGGAGGTAAAACCGTTGTCCGGAGACACCAACATCGCCACTTTAATGGGCAAGGTAGCTAACTGGGCGACTGGTCTTTTAATCGCCCTCTCTACCCTCTTCATCATCTTCGCCGCTTTCTTGTATGTAACGGCTGGCGCGGATCCTGGCAATGTTGATAAGGCCAAAACCATTATCATGTATGCCGTTATCGGCATTGTGGTTGCTTTGCTCTCGCAGGTCGTCGCTGGCGTGGTAAAAGCAGTTATCGGGACTGGTGGGTAGATCCCCCTTTCCTTGGATAAGAAAAACCCCGCCTATACCCATAGGCGGGGTTTTGGTTTATCCCTTACATAAGTTTTATGTGAGGGATTTGTAGCTATCTCTCTATCCAGACTTCGACGGTTCCGGGAGTGCCACGGATTTTGAAGGTCCTCTCGGGGATTGATCCTAGCCAGAGAAATTCTCCAGCATCCGCCCGCTTGGTAGAGCCATCCGCAAGCTGGTATTCTTCCCAGCACCCGGGACGGTTGATGTCAAGGTTGACCGCGTCGTAGGGAAGTTCAACCCACTCCGACCACTTCTCTTCCTCCACCTTCACCTTCTTGAAGAGCTCGAGCTTCCTCTCTACCCAGATCTCAACAACACCTGCGGTTCCCTTGATCCGAAAACTGCAGTGCGAAATGGTACCCAGCCAAGGAGTTGGGTCCTCCTTGCTCGTAAAAGTCTTCTCATCGCCGTTCCAACACTGGAACCCAAGCCAATCAGCAGTAGAGTGGTAAAGTCGGAATTCTCTGTCCGGTGGAAGTGTAACTTCCTCAGACCACCCGCCCTCTTTAACCGTGACTCTCTTGAAAATTCGTTCGTTCGGTTTACTACCAGACTTTCTGGAATCTGCTGCGAAGGATGCCGGTTTCTCTGCGATCGACGGCTGATGCTGATGGGCATGCTGGCACTCGGGGCAGGCACCAACCGGCGCGCTATTTGCGACGCTCCCGGTACCAATCGGTACCTCCTTCGCCGCGGCCATCGCCGACTCCTTTCGGATGATGATGCAGGCGAGCATGAAGAGCCCACCGATGATAAGCGACCAGACCCACTTGGACTTGTGATGCTCAATCACTTGAGCTCTGGGCTGCTCGTCGTACATGGTTTTTCTCCTCGGCTTGTCCCTTACATAAGTTTTATGTGAGGGATGGTTTTTGAAAGCCCCGTTGAGCACATTGCTCAACGGGGCTGATCTTTACTTTCTTTCTATCCAGATTTCAGCGATACCAGGTGTACCGCGAACCCAGAACTTGCTGTGAGGAACATCTCCCCAATAAGGGGGGTCTGCTCCTTCCCGTACTTCTGGAAGTATCTCACCGTTCCAGAATTTCACTTGGTACCACTCGGCTGAGGGGTACTTGATCTTGAATTCGGTATTATCTGGTAATTCCACCAGCTCCGAATCCGACCAATCGCACCCCACCTTCACCTTCTTGAAGAACTCCAGCTTCGCTTTGGGAGCCGCGGGCTTTTCTACCGCTGGAGGAGCAGACCCCGTGCCGCTTGAGGGCGGCACGGGAGGAACGGGCGTTTCAGACGTCGGCGGAACCGGCGTCACGCTTCCGATCACTTTCGTCGGCTCGTCTTTCTTCGGCCCGCCAGTCCACACCTGGTAGATCGCGATCACTCCACAGACGATCAGGATCGCCACGATGAACTTGTTGGGCTGAAGCATCACAACAGCCGATTCTTCCTTCTTGTCGACCATGTCAGCCTCCTCTTTTAGGAGAAAATGTCTTTGAGAATTTCTTTGGCGTTTTTGCCAATGTCCCAGTGCTTGACCTGCTTCGTGACGATCCCATCGTTAGTCTGCACCATCTCTGCCGCCTTCTCGAAAGACACCAGTTGGCCACCGTTTTTCACGGATTCCTTCTGGTAGTCCCGAGCGCGCTTCATGAAATTCCTGTGAATCACGTTCTTGGCCTTCGCCCTTTCTTCTTCAACTTCCTTGCCCTGCTCGGCAGCGATCAGCTCAGCCGGATACTCCGGATCGGAAATGATGCACTGGTCGATCACGATCCCGAAGTAATCCTCCAGCAAAGTGTGGCCGACGTGGGCATGCTTGAGAGCAAAAGTCACTCTCTTACCGATGCCTTTGATGTCGGCGAATACCTGCTCGCGCTTGTCAAACTGGTGCGCTTCCAGCTGGATGAAATACTTAATCCAGTCGGTCAGAGCGGTCTTCTTCGCCGCGTCGTCCATCATGAAGTAGTTCCGAAGTTCCCCGGTTTTCTTGCTGTACTGCAGAAATCCCTTCAGGGGCGCTCCGTCACGCTTCTTCGTCTCCGCGGTAACGGCGAACGGAATGGACGACCGGTCAATGACCGCTTCGCGAACCGCCGTCTCGATGGAAATGAAGAACGGACGGAAGATCCAAGTCGGACCTTCCGGACGCGATCTCCAAGTCTTACCGAGAAAGGCGATTACGACGCCACGATACGAACTGACTTTGGTCCAGCACGGAAAGAACCAACCAGCCGCGAGGATCGCCCGAATCATCGGGGAAACCCGCGACAGGAAAGTCCCACCCGGCCAGATCAGCGCCGCCGGCACCAGGAAAATCAAGGCAAACAGCAGGCACTGACAGGCCATGTTCACCAACCGCCAGCCACGATTTTTCATCGGGGCGTGGACCGGAGGATGAACCGGAGCCGGAGCTCCAGCCGCGACGGCTTGCCCGCCTACGGTGGGAACCGCTGGCTGAGCGACATTGAGTCGCCTCCGCCAGACAATCGCCATCACTGCGAGCGCAGCAACCACAATGGTCGCCGCCGCTCCCGCGCCGATGGCAAGACCCTTCAGAAGGTCGTAAATCATGGCTATCTCCTTTTGGTGAATTTTTGAGTTTATCCCTTACACAAAGTGTGTGAGGGATTGGTTTTTTTGATTAAATTCTCAACGTGCTACTACCCGGCCATTATACACTAAATCTCAATAAAAGTCAACCCTTCGTAATGGTTCAATGGCTTGTATCCACCCACCTCTAAACAGGCCTAAATCCCCCTTAAAACTATATACCCGACTTTGACGCGTCAAAGTCGGAATTTATAATGCGCGCGGGATAAAAAAGCCACCTATGTTGCCATAGGTGGCTTGGAATTAATTGACGCTATCGCCAAGGATTCGCCTGATCTCCTGAGCGAGTCCGCCGACTTCAATCCGATTTACTTTGATCTTCTGCGGGATGACGCCGGTCTGAGCCATCAGCAACTCCATCACCCGGGTCTTGTCCAGCTCCGGATTACCCCGAAGCAGACGCTTGGCTTCCCGATGATAGTCGCTGACCGCCACATGCAGGGCCTTCCCCTTCTCCTCCTGTATCCGCTTAAGAGCGGCTGCTTCTCGGACATCATCCCTCGGGACGATGTCCGAGATGGTGACATGGGCAAGCGAAGTGGCGTAGTAGGCCTCCAGCGAGCGCCCATCCGCTTGCTCGGTCTTGAAAAAACTAAGTAGACCATCCTCAATGCCGCCCTTTCCTGCGTAAATATCGCGGTAAGTATCACAGCGACTGATTAGGTAGGTCACCAGACTTTCAATCCGGTTCTGCACCGCCCGGAATCGCTCGGTAGAACTGCCGAATAACAGCGATTCGTTCAAAAAAGCCAGGAGCGTGCGTACGCCGACAGCCAACCAAACGGTAACCTGGTCACCCTTCTGGGTTTCGGCCTGGACGGAAAACTTCAGATCGGCCTTATCCAGCAGGCGGATTGTGTCCACCCACTCGTAGGGACGCCTCAACAAATGAAGGCCGGCTCCGATCTCTCTGTGCCCTCCTCGCCAGTTGCAAATAATCGCTCCGTGCCGCGGCGGCACCCGAACCGTCATTGCCCAAGCCACAACGCCAGACAATCCCGCCATGATAGCGCCAGCGAACGGACCATACCTGAATCCAACTGAGTAGATCAGCGCTCCCCAGCAAGCTACACACACTGCCTTACTTAGAAACCCGAGTAAACGAAACATGACTGACTCCTTTATGAGAAGAGTTGATTTGTAAAAGATTTGTCCCTTACATAGTCGCTATGTGAGGGATCTGCCGATATAATACACTATTTTATCAGATTTGTCCAGTATCAATAAAAATCCCCCGCCCCGCCACAACTTTGCAGATGTCGGCGGGTACCGGGGGGTCAAACATGAAAAATTATAAAAACTAGAACGCGGATTACAACGGCAAAAGCAAGAAGCGGAGAAGAAAAATTAAGCATCGGAATCACCAATGACACGAATAGCAAAAACAACAAAGACAACAGGGACAGGTCAACCATTGATCCGATCCAAGCCCAGCGGGTTTTATTCACCTCCCCGGCCGGATCAAAGTTTCTGCAATACCGTGGACTTGGAGAGGCCAATTCAACAACCACCAGAAGATTTAAAACTTGAGAAAGCTCGCTGGCCCATTTTTGGGCAGCCGTCAGCTTGTCAGAACCGAAAATTCTTAGAACCGCCGGCTGTTTTTTGCTCTGTTTACCGGAAAATTCAAAAATTCCGATCTGCCGTTCGCTCAACTTGGGATCGTTTTCTACCAATACCCCATTAATCAGAGAAATCCCTGGCGAACCGCAAACTCGCGGAATAAATCTTAACCCTCGGTCAGAAAAAAACTGACTGAGGGTCGCTACGGAACCCATAGTCGCGTTGCTCATTTTTGTTTTCTCAAAGTGCGATGAATAAATTTTACCGCGTTCAACAAATTTGCGGCAAGCCGCCAAATCGTGTTTAAATAGGGTCATTACGCTCCCGTGGTGGAACTGGCAGACACGCATGGCTTAGGACCATGTTCCCGTAAGGGATTAGAGGTTCAAATCCTCTCGGGAGCACAATGTGGGTTTTCCCGCCGCCATCCCGAGCGAAGCGAGGTTAGCACGGCGCAATCCCGCGCATAAATTTATGTGCGGGACAACTTCCACCCCACCCCCAGCACCAAATCAAAATCCCCGCCAGCTGGCGGGGATTTTTTATTAACTCTACGGTAACTGCTGTTGGATTGTCGGGTTCAAAGTAGCAGTGTTCAAGTTCGCATCGGTAACGGTTGTTATCCATTGGGCTGTACCCGCGCCAATGATCGTGCAACTTAGCTGGCCGGTGTTAGCATTGACGGTCGTGCTGTTGGCGGTCGCAACGCCATTCAATCCGGAAAGCGACCAGGTGTACGGCGTTGTTCCGCCGGTAGCCGCGAATGGTGTTATCCCGGTGCAGTTGCCATTAGCAGTAGCCAACGGCGAGGTAGTAGTAATACTTGGCGAACCGGCAGCAACTACTATGGACAGGGCTCGGGAAGCAGTTAGACCGTTGGCGTCCGTAACAGTAATCGTGAAATTAGAAGTGGCGGCCGTAGTCGGAGTGCCACTAATCACGCCCGTACCGGCGGCAATGGAAAGCCCGGCCGGTAGAGAACCGGCGGACACGCTCCAGGTATATTGCAAGGTCCCGCCTTGTCCGGAAACTGTCTGACTATAAGCCGTGCTGACAGTTCCATCCGCCAACGATGAGGTGGTGACAGACAAGGTTGATGGGGATGCCGGTCCGGCGGCCTTATAAGTATGAGCGAAAGAGGAGTAGGTCGTCCCATTACAAGTTGACGAAACCACGGCCACGGCGGCAGAAGTTGGGATGCGGTCGCGAGCAATTAATTCGCCATTGGCAGGTAGGGTCAAAACCTTTTCAGAAACCAGCGATCCTTGAGCAGTCAGGTTGCGGATAGTTACTGAACAGCTCTTATAGTTCCGGCAGGCCGCTTCAAATTTGTAGGAGTTGTCTTGATTGGCGTCTTCTGAAACCACGGCCAAGCAACGCGGGTTGGTCTGAGTGATATCAGTCGCGGGCGGCACGGAAGAAACCAAATCTATTAAATCATTACTCAACTCAAGTAATCGCTGAGACAAGAAGTTAAACGGCGAGATTGGGATACCCAGATCCTCCAACGGCTTTGTCGGCGAAGGCAAAGTAAGGATTCTTTCCGGAGCTGGCAAAATAATCTCCACAACCTCAGGACCAGTCAAATCCACGCTACCCTGGATAACAGGACTAAAGATTAAGTTTCTGATGCGTCTGGCGCCAATATAATTTTCCGGACCGGGCGGAGGCAAGCTCTCCAATTTTTCAGCGGAATCCTCTAAGAAATCCTCGATCGCCTGCCCGATACTTTGCACATACTCAACCTGACCTTCGGTGAAAGTCTTAACTTGATTTATGATCCCCTTAAACGGTTGGACAAATACCTCAAGCGGCGGAAGGGTTCTACCCTCTTCGCTATACGTAGGGCCTTGAATGTTAACAGGCGGATTAGGCAAAACTTTAATCGTTACCGGCGGATTACTTGCCGGCGGTAAACCACCACCTGATGGAGGCGTATAGGTGACTCCGGGGATCTGAAAATTCGGGAAAATCCATTGAACAAATGGAGGAATATTGAAGATGTTCAAAGTCTCCGTCGGGGGAAGTGGCCGAAGACCCGAGGGATCGAAAGTAGAAAGAACGCTGAATTCGCTAAGATGGACATATGGATCTTCAATAATTACAAACTCATGAACAACTTTTACCGGACAATCGACTGAAGTTCGGTAATGATCGCCGAAAAGAACCTCAATAGTTACAGCTCCTGATTCCGTTCTTTCTGGGGGATCTTCGGTAGGAATATAGATGTATTGAGTAAGGGGATTGTTATCAATATCGTCCACGTCAGTAATAATCTGCCTATCAGTACGCGCGCTCATTGTTGCATCAGATATCCAGTGAGAGGTGCCGTACAATTCACCGGCGCTACCAGTGGTTTGGGCGCCAAAGAATCCAACTTCCCCATGATTAATCGACACCCCCTGCGCACATCTTACCCCGTGCGGATCGGGAACTAGAGAGAACCAAACGAGTATTCTCTGAAACACATTCAAAGTCTCCGTCGGAGGAATGACCGGTGGCAGGATAATTTTCTGCCCACCGCTCTTGTCGTCTCCCGGTTTGCCACCCGTTGGAGTAGTCGGCTCTTCGGGTAGAATGTCGTGCTGAATATTCAAAACGCAGGAAGTCTGCCTCTCGGTCTTTACCGCGGTCTTACCTTTTTCGCCCTGTGTAAATTTCACCGTGAATGGGAAAGCGATGCTTTCAATCGCCGGAGACGGCAACACATGCTTCGGATTCGTCCCAACTTTTACAAAATAACTATCAATTTCATTCTGTAAAATTGGTTCGTAGTTTTCCGGCCGCTTTAAAACGTATTTCTTGCCCGACCGATCCGTGCCAATCAGTTGAACGCCGCCAAGCAACTTAAAGTCATTCTTCTCGTTGCCATCATTTATATCAATACGGAGAGTCTGCTCTGTGCCATGAGGAACAGTGCTAGTGGTAGCAAGCGGCCTGCAAGAAACGGTTATTTCTTCAGCTTCTTGTTTGGCTCTGGCGGCCGCCGCTTCTTGCTCCAGCTTTTCCTTTTCACGGCGCGCCTTTTCAGCTTTATCGGCATTGGTGATGGATAGCTTAGTTTCATGGTCGCCAATTTCAACAACTTCCGGTTCTTCACCAACCAGTTTCGGGAAGGCCCACTGGATCAACGGTGGAATACTAAACAAATCTCCCTCGCGAACAGTGTCAATAAATTGTTGGAAGATATTCGGACTCTCCGTCGGGGGGATAATCCTTGGAGTTAAAGAGTAAAAAGTTTCTTCAAAAAACCCACGCGGCAATGGAGCCGTGCCGCTGTGTATTATGGCGATATTGCAAGATACTTTCTTGGTAGATGCCTTTTTCGTAGCCGCGTTGTAGAATCCTACATTGATATCAACTGTCACATTATCAACCCGAGGATCAAGATCGTGAACCAGCAAGGAAGTGTAGGTGTACTTTGAAAACGGGAAGTTTCCAACGGAAGTTATCGTCTCATCCGGGGTTGAGATGCTCGATCCCGACCGATTATTAAGATCCCCGGATGAAATGGCGGTGTTATAGAAATCAGGGTCGCTAGTAATAACTTCAATTGTCGCTTCTCCTCCATGATAAATAGTCTGATCGCCGGGCGAGCAGTAGGTAGAAGTGGTAGGAATCGGCTTCGGATTAGTACCCTCTTTCGTTGGGGTCGTCGGCTCTCCGGACGATGGCAGAGGAGGATTCCAAAATGGCTGAATTAGTTGAATCAACGGTGGAATATTGAAAACATTAAGAGGTAGCCGGAACGGCTCACTGATTGGTCCTGAGTCTTCGCCCCCGGGAACAATTTTGGTGGTTTCTGTTTCGTGGTGGAAGAAGCGTTTATCAAAACTGGGCACATTGGGAGGAGCAACCGGTCCGGGTGGCGGAGTTACGCGCAAAGTATCAAAATCTGGGTCTCTGGGAACCGGCACAGGGACGGGCGCTGGCGCCGGAACTGGAATCGGGACTAACGGACCATCGTGTTCAATCCAAACTGAACATTTAAGTGTTTGCCTACCGCCTTGATTAAATTGAACCTGAATAGGTACGACAGCATGCTGAGTCCGAAACGGCGGATCGGTGTGAGGAGTAAACCCAAAGGTGTTCGGGGCTAGCGGATTATCCAATTTCTGCGCTTTGCCATCCCTCGCCGGAGGCAAACCGCGACCTAACGCAGTATTTCGAATCGGATCAGATCCAAGCGCAGCGACAACGGTAATCACACCGCTTTCGCGATGGTTAATAAAAACCGGCTTACAGCTGGCCCCAAAAGGCAACGGTGGCGGCTGACGAAGGTTGTCGCCATCTTTTGTGACCGGTTTAAGAACTATTGGGCCGTAATCCTCAACTTCGCCAGCGGCGAACTCTCCGCCACCATCACTGCGAGTTAATTTTTCATTGTAAGAAACGACGCCGCGATACCAAATATTCTCCGCGTTCTCTCCAGCAGTGAAGACTGGAACGTGTACCGAAATTTCTTCAGTTTGTTTAGAAAGATCAATTTCGTAATTTTGCACCGCCCATTCGGCCGCGCACTTATCGCTACCAGACCATTGGCCGTCGCGATTCCAATCCGCCCAAAGATTAAGGTAGGCAACGCCCTCGGTTTTACCGGGTTTTTCAACGTGCACAATAAAACTCGCATTGCTGGCAGAACAGGAATTAAAATTTGTAGAAATTCCGTCGTCGCTATCCGCGTCAACCTGTTTAGAATTACTTTCTTTGTCTCTGGATTCACCCAGCCAAACAATATCTCCATCAATCGCGCGCGCTCCATCAGAACCTAAAAGCGACGGGAATTTCCCTATCACTTCTGCGGCCAAGGCCGGGCTGATGGCCAATAATAAACCCGTGGCAATACAGATTGCCTTGATTGCCATCTTCTTCGTGATTCTTAATTCGTAATTCATGATTCGGTTTATTATTTGCAACTGCAACCAATGCTACTCTTTCCGAGTGTTGGTTTTCCATTGCAACTGTAATCAGGAGGCGCGTAACTTGGAGGGGCCGATCCAATGAACGGGGTGCCCACGCCGGTATAAAAATCAATTGTTGGAGTTCCGGAAACACAAGTAAATCCGCAGATTGCCGTGGCGGTTGTTTTATACGGACCGCCATAGGAATCCACAAAAGAAGTGCAGGAAGTTGCTCCGCCCGATCCCCCACCTACAGACTCGGGATCAGGATAAGCTACTGTGCCATCCGGAGCGTCGCCGAACTCCCAAGTTCCGCCTCCGAACAAATCGGATAGATCATCGGCAATATCGCCAAAAAAATCTCCTACATCATCAATAATACCACCCGAAGGCGCCGGAGCCGGAGCCGGTATCGGAGTTGGAGAAGGTGTCGGCGCAGGAGTAGGCGTCGGGCTTGGAGATGGAGGAATAAAGAACGACAAAATCGCCGAATGACCAGGAGGAACAGGCGCGGGCGATGGAGTGGGATCCGGAGAAGGCGCTGGAGCTGGTGTTGGCGAAGGAGTCGGTGCCGGAGTCGGAGTTGGCGATGGTGTTGGAGCAGGAGAAGGTGTCGGCGCAGGAGTAGGCGCCGGACTTGGTGTCGGTGAAGGCGGAACAAAAAACGACAAAATCGTCGAGTGACCGGGAGGAACCGGAGCGGGCGATGGAGTGGGAACTGGAGAAGGGGTGGGGGTTGGTGTCGGAGCGGGCGGAGTTGGCGGAACCGATCCCGGCGGAGGAACGGTAGGAGGCACAGTGAGGTCCGGCGGCGTAGGAACATCAATGGAACCGCCCGGGATCGGCAGAACTAGATCAAACGGATCGTCCGGCGGATCAGGAATCGGATCAAAAGGAATCGGCGGCAAATCCACGCTAAAGCCCGGACCACCCGGACCTCCGGAAACCGGATCGGAAGGATCCCCTGCTCCGCCGTACGGAATGAAGGTAACGGTCGGATAAAGAGTCGGAGTAAATCCAGCGCCGCCGGTATCTACTAACGCGCTAAAACTTGAAGGCAATAAAAAAGTTAAATCCTTCGGCAAAGGACCGAACATCGGCGACAAAACTATTGATGGAAAAGTATAATCGGGGGCGACGCCTCCGCTGAATTTAAGAGTCAGGTTAATAACCGGGGTGTATCCGCACGGCAAGAACCAGCTGAACTTCCAATCGTGACAGGGATACCAATACGGCGCCTTGGAGTCCAAGTTATTTGGGTCAAAATCTAAAAATGTTTGCGCCAAAACCCCGGCTGGGAATAAACCGGCGGCAATAAATACGACAAAACTAAGAGCCGCTATCCTCTTTAAAATCATGGGTGAGGCAGTCATAGAAATCCTTATCTCCGCACCCCTTAATTATACCAGACAGCTCGTTGGGTTCCTCATAAAAATAATAAGGAGTCACAGCTAAACGGGAATGCTCAACGTCCGTGAAACGCCCGTAGCCATCTAAACGCCCCCTGGAATAGGGGTAGGCGGCCTCTAATTTGGCTGAAAACCCGGCTGGGACAAAATTGTCGGCTAGTTGATCAAAGGGACCATCATAGTAATTGTTTTTCCGCACATTATTAGCGCTAATCGCGAATAAAATCTTCCGATTTCCATCCTGATAGAAGGCGAACCCGCTCTTCTCTCCTATCAGAATATTGCCCGGGCTCGGAATAAGTTCTTCCGGCAACATCAGCCGATCCTCATCCAGCACAAACATAAAATGAGATAACTCGGAATTGTAAACAAGCAAAAATTGATGCCCCGATTCGTCAAAAGTTCGCTCAACAAATATTTCGCCTTTATTAATCCCGGACTTCGGCGCGGCCTGGGAAAGATTATTCAACTCAAAAAATACCGGCTTCCCGCCAAAGTCAATTTGAAATCCCAAAGGTGATAATCTCTGAATCACCAATCCGGAAAAATTGTCATAGCGTTTATAGCGGGAAAAAACCTGAGTGCCCACGCCGGGATCTTCCTCAAAAATCCAATAGGCAAAATCCAAATACCGACCAACCTCCGCCGCGGGCGGCAGATGTAAATTTCCCCAAACTTCCCGACCGCGATTTTTGAAAACGAAGTAATAATAATTTTCACTCGGGTAGACTTTCACCTGATCACGCAAAGACGAAAAGACAAATCCGAAAACTTCATCAACGTTTTGGAGATTTACTTCTGTCTCGCCGATCTCCGGATAATCCCCCTCAATCAGGTCTTGATGAAAAGCAATTTTCGGACGCTGGTCTTCGGGATAGAAAAACAACGCGCCAAATAAAACCAATAAAATTCCGACGCCGGCCAGGAAACTCCAATGAAATTTCTTTTTGCGAGGCATGACTTTATTATATAATAGAGTCATGTCCAAACCCGTTGTGCTGGCAATCCTAGATGGATTCGGAATCTCTGAAGAAGAGCGCGGTAACGCCGTTCGCCTGGCCAACAAGCCAAATTTCAAGAAAATCGGCGAAAACTTTTTGGGCACCACCCTGCACGCCTCCGGCATTGAAGTCGGGGTGCCATGGGGCGAAGTCGGCAGCTCGGAAGTCGGTCACACCAACATCGGCGCCGGATTGGTAATCTACCAAAACTATCCCCGGATCAGTCTGGCGATCAAAGACGAAAGTTTTTTTAAAATCCCGATCTGGGATGAAGTGATCAAAAAACCGGCGGTTCATCTTTTCGGATTACTGACTAATTCCGGAATCCATGCTCACGTTGATCATCTAATCGGATTGTTGCGGATGCTCTCTCAGAAAAAATACAAAGGCGAGGTGTTTGTCCATGCTTTCACTGACGGCGAAGACGCTCCACCGAAATCGGCCTCTATCTTTCTGGAAATGGTGGAAAAAGAAATGAAATCCCTGAGGATCGGGAAAATCGCCAGCATTACCGGACGATATTGGGCGATGGATCGCAATAAAAATTTGGATCGGACAGAAAAAACGATCGCCTGTATGACTGAGGGGACAGGGGTTAGCGCGGAAAGCGCCGGAGAGGCATTGGCGAGAGCTTATCAAAATAATATTTCCGATGAACTGATTGAGCCGACCGTCATCGTTGGAAAAAACGGGCAACCGGTCGGTCTACTGAAAAAATCCGACGCGGCAATATTTTTTAACTTCCGACCGGATCGCGCCCGTCAGATCACGGAAAAAATGTCCAAGATTGAAGGGCTGTTTTTAGTTACACTCACTCAATTTGAAGAAAAATTACCAGTCAAGGTGGCTTTCCCGCCGCAATATATCACCCATCCTCTGGCCCGGATTGTATCCGATGCCGGCAAATCGCAATTTCACATAGCTGAAAGCGAAAAATACGCGCACGCGACCTATTTCTTCAATGGCGGCGTGGAAGAGCCGTTCCCCGGAGAAGATAGAAGCACTATCCCCTCTCCCGCGGTATCCGAATATGACCAAAAGCCGGAAATGTCGGCCTATCAGATCACGGAAAGAATTCTCACGACTCTGGAAAAACAAAAATATGATTTCATAGTAGTAAATTTCGCCAACGGCGACATGGTAGGACACACTGGCAACTTAAAAGCCGCCACGAAAGCGGTGGAGGTATTAGACGAATGCATCGGGAAAATCGCCTCCAAGGTTTTGGCTCTTGATGGAAACCTGATCATTACCGCCGACCATGGCAATTGCGAAGAAATGATTGACCTGGATACCGGCGTCGCGGACACCGAGCACTCTACTAATCCGGTTCCGCTTTTCATTATAGGCAACCTCTACCTCGC
The DNA here is from genome assembly GCA_964545345.1 of uncultured Candidatus Saccharibacteria bacterium. Taxonomy (GTDB): domain Bacteria; phylum Patescibacteriota; class Minisyncoccia; order UBA6257; family WO2-44-18; genus JAUSKF01. Next base: position 16,195 of record CAZJFE010000015.1, read on the forward strand.
CAAAGAAAAACCGTTTCACGCCGGCGAGCCAACAGGAATTCTGGCGGATGTGGCGCCGACAATTTTAGAAATCATGCAGATCCCCCAACCGAAAGAGATGACCGGTAGAAGTTTATTGAAAAATATCGGCCGGTTGGCTATTTAGCTTGTCCCACACATAACT
>CAZJFE010000016.1:0-16297 GCA_964545345.1 uncultured Candidatus Saccharibacteria bacterium
TCGCCATTGAAATGAATATACCGGTAGATAAAATCCGTCACATCCAGAAGATTTCCCAGGACGTGGTTTCGCTGGAATCTCCGGTAGGCGATGACGATGAGGATTCCACCCTATCTGAATTTATTCCAGATGATCGCAACCTGACACCTTCGCAGGTGGCTTCGCAAACTTTATTGCGCGATAAAATCCGCGAAATTTTGGTTGACCTGACCCCGCGCGAACAAAAGATTTTGGCGATGCGTTTTGGCTTGGAAGACGGCGTAACTCACACTCTAGAAGAGGTAGGTAAGGAGTTCGGCGTTACCCGCGAACGTATTCGGCAGATTGAGGCAAAAGCTTTGGCTCGCATTAAGGGACACGATAAGTCGCATACCCTAGAGGGATACTGATAAACAACTCACGACTTACGACTAACGACCAGCAACCGGGGGGTCTTTGACTTTTTGATTTTGGTGTGCTAATATCTCGCCAGATCACTAACAATAGGAGATAGCGCAATGGGTGATGAATCTTCCACACCAGAAGTGAAGAAGCCGGGATGGTTTTACAGGAACACGGGAAACATCGTGAATGGGATTATTCTGGCGCCATTTATCTGTATATTTGCGACTCTGATTTATCTGGCGGATCAGGATGTAAAAGATACTCAGAAAAAAGTAGATGCGGCGTTCAACGGTCCTGAGCTGACTTTGAAGGAGTTGGCGCAATATCAGGGATATTACGCGAAGATTCAATTCTTCAGAGTTGATTTGTATGATCGGGTTTTAGAGCTTAGCCAATCTTATGGCGATAAGAATCCGGTGTATGTTCATGTTTCCGAAGATGTCTGGAGTTGTTTTGGTGGGCTTGGATCACAAAACCAGATTGATGTTGTGGATCTTGAGAGGAGGATCGCTCCCAGAATTAAGGAGCGGGAGGAGGCTCAGAAGGAAAGAGAACGGAAAGATAAGGAGCATCAGGAGGCGCTGGAGCGGATTCGCCGGGGAGAATCACCGGTTGATCCCAAATCAGAAACTGCAAATAGCGAAAGGAGCGAGAAATGATTTCCATACTTATACTTGCTGTGACCGCGTCGGTGGTATTGCCGGGCATTGGCGCGGTCCTCTACTGCGCGCATCGCGATTACAAAAAAGAGCGGCGCTTGATTGAAGAAGCGTTGAAAGGCGAGGAGCTCACACTGAAGGACCTCCTGGAATACCAAGGACACCTGGCTGAGAGAGCTGATGTTATCTCTCTTATTGCTGGCGAGAACTTTATCCCAGGAAATGTCTTGAAGCTTGTTGATGTCCTCAAAGATCGGAAGCCGATTTACGCGCGCGTTCCTAAAGAAGTTTGCGACCTTTATTGCCGTCAGAGAGTTTTAGATGTGGTCCAGTTAGAGGGCGATCTAAAAAGAGATGCTCAAGCAAAGAGGGAATACCAAGAGGCCGTTGAGCGAATCCGCCGCGGCGAATCTCCGGTAGAGAGTTCGTCTTCGGCGTCGGAGAGCTCGTCGTCTGCCTAGTCAGTAAATTCAAAGCCCCCGTTTTAAAGCGGGGGCTTTTCTTTACCTTTGTGATAGTTTCGTGTTAATATCTCGGCAGCTTGTCCCTTACATAGGTTTATGTGAGGGATTACAAATTAATAGGAGACAGCGTAATGGGTGATGAATTTTCCAAGAGCGAGGTTTCACCGGAGCAGACTTCCGATCCCGTTGATGTGAAGAATGGATGGTGGAAGAGATATGGTGAAGCTGTACTTGGTTGTGGCGCAATGCTGGGAATACTCTTCGCCTTATTGGGTTATGTTGTTTGGGATATTGCTAGTACCCAGCATCAGGTGAACGCGGCCATCAATGGACAAGAATACAATCTGAAGCAGCTTGCTGAATATCAGGGCTTTAAGGTTAATACAGATTTTGTGTTTGTTGATCTTGAGAATTCTGTGGTGGAGTTAAAAAAGGATTATGATTCGGACCCTGTCTACGTTCGCGTTACCGAGGATGTTTGGCATTGTGTCCGGAATGAGATTGATGTCGTGCAACTTGAGGTGAATGTTGCTAAGCGAGTTAAGGATAGGCAGGCCGCTGAGCAATACAAAAAGGATCACGAGGCGGCGCTGGAACGCATCCGCCGCGGAGAGGCGCTGGCCGAAACTTCCGAGCAAAAATAACCCCAACTCAAACAAAGGAGATAGAAAAATGTTCATCTTGTCAGTCGTTAGTGCGGTAGTCCTGTTGGTAGTCGGTTCCATGTTCTACCATGGATATCGCGAACATTCTAAAACGAGACGCCTTGCCGAAGAGGCATTGAAAGGTCCCGAGTTGACTCTCCAGCAACTAGCGCAGTATCAGGGCTGGTTCGCTACTACAATTACTAAGATATTTTTTGGTGAGGATTACATTGTAGGCGTTCTCCGGCTTACCAAGCCAATCCCCTCGTTAGGCCAAAAGGAGATTTACGTCCACGTTTCTGAGGTAGCTTGGTATCAAACTTGGTTTATGGTGGACGTGATTAGTATTCATGAACGTATCAAGAAGAATCAAGAAGCGAAGGAGCAAGAAGAGAAGGACGAGAGAGATCGTCAGGAATTACTTGAGCGAATTCGTAAGGGAGAGACTAGCGAGGAATCTTCCAGCAGTTCTTCCTAGTGACTAACGACTAACGACTAACGACACTTGACTTACCCGGGACTCTTTGCTATAATCCCCTTTAGAATTTGTTATGTAGAAATCCCTATACACTGCTGCCGAATCGCGGCGCTGTATAGGGCAAGGTACGGCTGCTTGAACCGGATTATGCTCTGCTTGACTGGAGCTAACCACCGGTACAGCCATCTTTGTTTGAAGCCCGCCCCTCCCATCTTGTTTTACAACTTGAGTTGCAACCTGGGAGGGGCTTTTCATTTGTAAATTTTGTATGAAGATACGTTCATAAAATAGTGGAGGGAACAACCTTTGAGGAACATCTCGGAGGCGGTTTGGCTAGGTTCGTTCGTTATTTATCGAACGACAAACCGCCGAGAGCGAAGAAAATCCGGCCGCCGGAGCCGGATTATTCTGCTTCCGAGAAGGTTGTTCCCGGAACTCTTTTGTGCTATAGTATCGGAAGGTCTGTTAAGGGCCTTTTTTGTTACCCAGGAGGGTAATAGTACGCAATTTTCTTCCAGCCATGCCAAAGGCAGGCAAGTCCCGCTTCTGGTAGGCCTGGAAACACTATGAAACAACTTTATAAGATCATTCTATTGGCTGTTATTGCTGTCTCTGTCGCTGTGCCGACCAGCTTTTTATTCGCTCAAGAGAGCGTTGATTTAGGCGTGCAAAGCACCGGTCTTTTGCCATCCAACCCGTTTTACTTCCTAAAGGAGTGGGGGCGTGGTTTTAGAAAACTTTTGGTGCCGGGAGCAGTCCGGAAAGCGGAGCTGGAGTTGCTAGTTCTCAACGAACGAGCCGCCGAATTACAAAAATTGGAAGAGATCACCGGGGGTAATTCCGAGGCGCTAGCCAAAGCAGTTTCGGGTTATCAGGAAGGATTGGAGCGTTTATTGGAAAACCTGAAGAATTTGAAAGAAACTTCCGAGAATCCCAACGTTGATCGGTTGGCGGAAAACTTAATTTCCCGCGGAGTTCGGCATTTCCGTTTGCTAGAGGATCTGTCGGCTAAACTGAGTGATGGTGATGAATTGGCCGATACGATTAGCGGTGTTTTAAATAAGTTAGCCGAAGCGTTAGCGGTAGTTCCCGGTCAATTGGATAATCAGGAAAAATTTCAGGAACGCTTTCAGGCGGTAGTAGAGGATTGGAAAGATTCTTTCCGGGAATTACGTGGAGCGGAAATCGCCGATCGTCTGGAGGATCTGCTGTCCGGTGAAGCGCGCGCCGCCGCCGCTTTTCTGCGTGAAAATCTTTTGTTGCAATTCAGCGGACGATTGGAGGGCTCAGCGTTGGGCGGCGAGGGGTTGGGGGATTTGTCCTCTGTGCCCGGCGATAAACTGCGTCGCTTACGGATGATTGATGAGGTGCGGGAAAAGATTTTGAATCCGGAACTTCGCAACGAATTAAACATCTTGAGGCAGAAAATTTTGAAAGAGGCCGAGGAAGCCCAGAATATCGGCGAGGACGAAGCCAAGCTGGCGATTGAAGAGGCGTTGAAGCTTTTAGCAGAAGTGGAAGAAAAGGTAGCGGCGCGACCTTCCGTGAAATCCTCCATTAAAGAATTAGTTGAGCGAGCTAAATTCAATCTCGCCCAAGCGGAGCAGTTTCTCGCGGAAGAAAACTTCGGCGGAGCTTTTGGCCAGGCGACTGCCGCCAAAGCCGCTTTGAAGAATGTCTGGAATCAACTCACGCCCGAGTCTTTTGACGCTGAAGCGGCTTCGGAACGGGTTCAGCAGGAGTATGACGCGTTACGGGCGGCGATTGAGGGGGCGAATATTGATGAAGTAGAAAATCCCAAGATTTTCACTCTATTATCTGAAACCGAGCGCCGGATTGTGGAATTAGCAAAATTGGTGGAGCGGGATGCCGCCCCAGAAACGATTTCCGTTTCTCTCCGGACTGTTACCTTGTTGCTATCTACCATTGAACAACTCTTCCATGTGGTGACCAATCCGAAACCGCAAGCGGCTGAGCTCTCCGCGGAACCGATCTCAGCTCCGGTGAATGAAGTAAGGGACTTGCCGGCCGTGCGGCAGACTTCGGTTTTACAACCGGAAGTCGTAAATATATCTATTAACGAAAAAGGTTTTGAGCCGGCCACCATTAAAGTTACCGCCGGAGCGAAGGTGGTTTGGACCAACAAAGATATTCGCCCGCATTGGCCGGCTTCCGCTTTGCATCCGACCCACAATCTTTTGCCGGGCTTTGACGCTCTACAGGGTTTGAGCGAAGGGGAGTCTTATTCGTTTGTTTTTGAAAAAGCCGGAGTTTGGAAATATCACGACCATCTCAATCCCGGTTTGGTTGGCGTAGTGGAGGTAGAGTAGGAAAGCGGTTATAATTAGCAATTATGCAGGAGAAGTTCGGCGGGGCGCCCGCCTCTGAATCAAAAGAGTCCATCTCTGGTATTTTTGATCTTTACCGGAATGGCGAACGTTTTGATTTTTCTAAATTGCCGCCCGGAGAATTGAGCGCCGCCGTGGATTATTATCGGGAGCATCATCAAGAATTTGATTCCACCGGCCAGTCGGAAATTCTGGAGCAGTTTCTGCAATTGAAAGCCGCTCCGGAAGAGCAGTTTTTGGAAATCGCGAAGACCTTTTCCGAGGATCAAAAGCGAGAGTTGGGAAACTTCATCGGCGGGCAGACCGAACCCGGGTTATACGCCAAAATATTCCACCGGTGCTTTAAAGACGCGTTTTACCGGGAGGACGCGGCGGTCTGGTATGAAAAGTTTTTGCGCGGTAAAGACGTGACGGCAAAACACGTTTTGATGGTGGCGCCATTTCTAGAATTGAATAAGTTTTTTGCTAAGCAGGAGGACTTGGAAGAAAAACAGCCGAAGTTTTACAACAGTGATACTAAAAATACTTCCGGTCACACCGTTACTATTTTGAATGCTTTTTTTGAGAATTTACCGGCCGCCCAAGAATTGATGGAAGATTGCCTGCTTTTAGAAGATCCTAATTTGCCGGGATTGCAGAGCGCGTTACTGCATTTTCCCAAAGGGAGAAGGGCGTTTCTGCTATCTTACTTGCCTCAGCTGGTTGAGCTTGAGGCGATAGACCGGGATAAAGCCATAGAGTTGGCGACCGCGGACCTTTCCGAATCTATTGGACCCCACCCCTATTTTACCGCGGACTTTTACGCTTCATCGGAGACTAGAGCGGAGCAAAAAAAATGGGAAGAGGCCGCGCGGCAGTCTAAAAAACTAAAGAAAGAAGATTATCTTGACGAAACTTCGGGTCCTCGCCGCATTATGAAAGAATTGCAAAACGCGCGAGCCCAAGGGGAATCGGAGGGCTTGGATTTCGTTTTCGCGAATTGGGATAAATTGGAGAAGATTTTGCCCGCAAATAAACGTAATGCCTTTTTGCGTTCTTTGGTTGCTGAGCAGGTGCCGATTTTGAAGGCGGCCGGGCGTCTAAAGCTTACCAGTGAGGAAATTAGAAATCTGTATAACTATTCTTTTTATAATGACGGTTTAAAGATTTCCGATGACGCTTCCGATTTTAAACACCTGACGGAAATCGGCAAAGAGCAGGACGCGCTTTGGATAATCAAGACGACCGTTGCGCGCCTTCCGGGTTCTTTCGCTAACGCTAATATAGTTGATCGGTTGGACGCGGTTTTGCCTTGGTTTTCCGCAAAAGGCCAAGAGGAGATTTTGAAAGTTTTGGAATCGGAACCGAGCTTTTTTGATAGTCGCTGGGATTGGATTTTGAAAAATCGGCCCGGAGAATTGAAAAACTTTGTTCATCAGGCCGTGATGCGCGGCGGCGGTTACGGATTTCAAAACGGCTACCAACGAGTTTTGCAATTATTAAACGAGCGGGAGGCGGCCGGAGATCCGAACCCGATTAATTCGGAGCAGTTTCAAGAGTTTGCTAAAAACCTTTTTGAAAAGTACCCGCCGCTTTGCCTTAAATCCACTAAGGTTTTTTCGGAACTCTATGACCCGGCCGAGCAAAAGGAATTTTTCCAAAAACACATTTTCGGTTTCCAAGGTTCAGAAATTATTAATCCGATCGTCAATCATCACACGCAAACCGACCATGACGCCGGTCGGTTAACTAATTTGCTTGGCAAAGAGTTTGTTTATGAGGCAGTCGGTCAAGTTTTACGAGGCAGTCCGGAAAAGTTCACTAAGTTGATGAATGACAGCGGTTGGCGGGCGCTGGATAAGCTGGATTTTACTTTTAAAAGCGGGGAGCGGCTGGATTATTTTTTAGATCAACTGCACAATATTGATCCGGAAGCCGGTAATGTCGGTCAGGTTTTGAAGGGTTTTATTGATCGCCCGGCTAAACTGAGAAAGTTGGTGAAAAGACTAACGGAGATTAATAATCCGGGATTGCTAGAAGATTTCTATCTTGGCGCCGGCGATCTGGTTTCCGGTCATCACTCTGCTCTCCAAAATATCAGAAAAGCGAAATCCGAGGCCTCTAGCCAACGAAAAAAATTCCAGATGCCTTACGGCATGGAGGATTTGATTTTGAAGCCGAACCAACTTACGGAAGTTGAAGGGTTTAGGAAGGCGATGCGCGAGCCGATTTTGGATTATTTAAGCGAGCATTCCCGTTCCATTTTTCATTCTTCTATTAGAAAACAAATTAAGAACGATCCAAAACTAAAAGCATTAGCCGAAAGGGACGCGGAAGATTACGCCACCCTTTATCCGCAGAATATCAAAGAGCTTAAGGAGGTTTTGGGTGATGAAGAATATCTTAAGATGGTGGAAGATCATTTTTTGGCCGTTGCTTTTTCGTCAGAGCACATAGAAGTGACGGAGGCGGTAAAAGAAATGAAGGATGAGTGGCTTGAGAAGATCGTGGATCGGCTATGTCAGGTAAATCCATTGGAAAAAGTGGCTAGGGATTCCGTGGATGGTAAACAGGATCTATCGGAGGATTATTATTTACTGGTTTTGAGCGAGTTGGCGCGAAATCCATTTTACGGAATTTATAAAAATCGGCTCTCAGAATTAGCGGCGACCGAAATTGAATTGCACGGCCCAGTTACTAAACTTCCCGGTTATTTTGAGCCGAATGAAAATTTTTCTGAGTTAACTAAGCGAATTAGCATTCTTGCGAGTTCGTCGGAGATAGTTGACCATCAGCAAGAAATTATCAAATTGCCCGTCGCCGAGAGAGAGGAATTGATGCAGGGATTAGAATTTATTTTGTTGCGCGGCTTAGATAAAAATGGCTCCGGAATGTCTGATGCCCTGGCGGCGCTGGAAAAAGGAGGAGGGGAAGCCAACGTAATCTTGCGTCGTTTGATCGCCGAGCATGCCGGAAAGCTTTTTGAAATGCCCGAACTGCCGGCTCTGGTTGGCGAGAAAACCGATTTTGATTCCATCGCCCCACGCATTTTAGGAACTTATTTCCCGAACGCGGTTTCTAAAAATCGGGAATTCGGAAAATATTGCGAGCCGACTATTAAAGAGATCGCCAAAGGGGATTATGATTGGCGACGTTTTTGGGGCGGCGAGCCGGATGATCAGTCTCCGGAAACGAAGCAGAAATTACTAGATAAACTTAAAGCTGAAAAATTAGTTCCGGAGAGTATTGAGCTTGATCAATATCAGGAGTGGACATCGGCGCGTACGGCTGATCTACAAGAAACTTTAGAATTTGATCAATCAGCTTTGCAGAGAAGCATTCGGGATGTTTTAAGTCAGGCGATTGCCGATCATCATTTGCCCGCGGAAGAGCTGGCCGCGGATTTGCCGGGGTTGCAGTATAGGTACCAAGAATTAACTTTGCCGCTGGTTGAATTGACTAAAGAGATGGCGAGTTTGAAATCACAGATGGGTTCTAAGAAGGGGGAGGGCAAGAAACAGGAGAATCCCGAATTAGATTCGGCTTACGTGGAAGTTCAGGCGAAAATTGGCGATTATCGCGAAGAGCACGCGGAAGAGTTCGCGGAGCTGGAAGCGAAACTTTATTTGACTGTTTTGCCCGCCATGAATCTAACTATGTTAGAGCGGCAGTTGCTGGATGTTGGTGGTCGGAAAGTTCCGCTAGCGAAAGCGTTCCAGGCGATTGAAAAGTTTTTTAGCGAATCTAATCCCGAATTTCTCCAGGACCTTCGTCGCGTTCAGGGATTGTTGAAAGAGGGGTTTGACCGGGCTTTCGGTAAATCGCGGGTTTCTCGATCCTCGTTGACTCTGACCGACAAGTTTGATTTGAAAACTTATTTAAACATTGGTGAAGCGCCGGTGCCATCTTGCCAGAGCTACCGCCGAGCCAATAAGTATAATTTGGGATTGCTTTCTTATGTATCCGATCCGAACGTGAAAATAGTTCAGGTTTACGATAAGGCCGGGAAGATTATTTCCCGAGCCGCTCTGCGTCTTTTAGGAGACGAAGAGGGGAGCCCGCAACTATTTTTGGAGCGGGTTTATTCGGTGAATCCTCATCCGAAAATCACCGAGGCGATTGTTAATTTCGCCAAACAGAGGGCCAAGGCCTTGGGAGTCGGTCTCTATTCCCATCACACCGAAAATGCCGATATTACCGAAAGCGGACACTCGGTGAAAATTTTAGAAAATCGGAATAGCCGGGCCTCCCACGTTTATACCGATGCCGGTGGTGGCTTAGAAAAGAGCGGAGTTTTTAAAATTGAGAACGCCTACAAAATAGGGTAGCTATTGACAAATGAGGCAGTTCTATGCTATAATTTCGGCAGAACAAATCGGCCTTACTTTTACCTGTAAACCCTAACTGGGAGAGACCTGATGAACGGAAGCGGTGGGAAAACGACGATGACCAGGCGTTCGCCGGAGCAGGTACTGATCAGACAGCAGTGGATGGGCTTGAAAGCGCTGATCGATCAGCGTCTCGGCAGGGAAGACAAGTGGCGAGAGCTACTGTCCAAGTACGAGGCGATCAAGACGACCCTCACCTGGGACGCGAAGATCGAAGAAAGCGTCATCCAGACCGGGTACGGTGCGCGCGATCTTCTGGTCTGCAGGTTCTATCTGCAGGTCGGAGATGGCAATCCAGTGCGGGTGCCGGTGATGGTGAAAATCCATCTCGGCATGAATCAGCGCTGCATGGTGAAGCTAGGTGATCTGGAGATGGAGTCGAAACGGGTGGCAAAGCATGTCGCCGCCTGGATCACGAACGGCTTCGCTGAGCAGAAGGGTCGCAAGCTGACGAGGTAAGCCGAAGTCCGCCCCAGTCCTATTTAGGATCGGGGCGTTTTTTTATTCAAGATTTTCCTTTATAATAGAGAAAGCTTTACAGAGAAAGAGGAGGCCGTGAAAAGTAATAAATTAGTTTTGGCCGGTTTGCTTAGCTTGTTAGTTATCGGCGGGATTTATGGATTCGCCTTCGGATACGGGTATGGTTCCAGGAAGAGTATTGAGGACGCCGAGGCGATGACTTGGTGGGAAGAGGGGCCGGAGCAAACTTTTGAAGGGACGATTACCGGCTTTGTGCGCGTTCCGGAAGATGTTCAAAAGGAGAACGCCGGTCAATATACCGCGGTGCATAAGAGCGGTGAGACTGAAGAATTTTGGGACTGGGGTCCGATGGGGAACACTTATTGCTTGGTGCAAAACGATAAGGGTCGCCTAGGTTTAGTTGGACCAGCCGACGAGCGTGGTAATGAGTGGGTGAGCGTGGATGAGGATTGGGCGAATCCGGAGTTGGTGGTTGGCGCGAAAGTTAGGGTGACCTACTATGAGTTAAACGAAGCAATCTTGGTGAATAGTAAGAAAGTAAAGTCCGGGCCGATGCGGAAGTTGAGATGGGTAATGAAGATGGAAGTGATAAAGTAGCTTTGCCCGCTTCTGGCTTTGCCAGAGGCGGTTTTTTATTTTAATATCTTAGCTATGAGCTCGGAGGAAATTAGAAAGAGTTTTTTGGATTTCTTTAAGTCCAAGGGGCACGCCGTTGTGCCATCATCTTCGTTATTGCCGAGCGATCCTTCGGTGCTTTTGACGACTGCCGGCATGCAACAGTTCAAGCCATATTTCACCGGAGAACGGGACGCGCAGAAAGATTTTGGATCATTAAACACCTGTTCGGTGCAAAAATGTTTTCGCACTTCCGACATTGATGAGGTGGGCGACAAAACTCACCTGACTTTTTTTGAAATGCTCGGCAATTTTTCTTTTGGCGGATATTTCAAAAAAGAAGCGATTCATTGGGCTTATGAATACGTGACGGGTGTCTTAGGTATCAATCCCGAGTTAGTTTACGTAACAATCTTCGCCGGAGAGAATGGCATCTCCTATGACAGCGAGTCGTTTAATATTTGGCATAAAGAAATCGGGATTCCGGCGGAAAAGATCTTCAAGCGTGGGCGGGCGGATAACTTTTGGGGGCCGACCGGCAATGAGGGCCCTTGCGGTCCGACCACCGAAATTTACGTGGCGAAAAATGCCGAAGACGCCAAGAAGGGGGAAGGCGTGGAAATTTGGAATAATGTTTTCAATCAGTTCTATCAAAAATCAGATAAAACTTTAGAGCCCCTGAAAACTCCCGGCATAGACACTGGCATGGGATTTGAGCGGTTGGTCACGGTTTTGCAGGGGATGCCGAGCGTTTTTGAGACCGATATTTTCAGCGGTTTCATCGCTCAACTACGCGAGATTGCTCCCGGTTTGGAGGATCGGGTTTATCGTATTTTGGCCGACCACCTGAGGTCTTCCATTTTCTTGATTGCCGATGGGGTACGCCCTTCTAATAAAGAAGCGGGATATATCCTGCGCCGATTATTGCGCCGCGTTTTGGCGTATCAGACAATTCACGATGTTCACGGAAATCTTTTTGGAATGGCAGTTGAGTGGGCGAAAGAAAAATTCGGAGGAATTTATCCGGAAGTGGAAGAGCCGAGGATTTTAGAAGTGATGGAGGCGGAGAAAGATAAATTTGAGCAGGCGATTGCGCTAGGCGTGAAAGAGATCAAGAAGTACGAATCAATCAGCGCCAAAGAGGGCTTCTATCTTTATGAAACTTTTGGTTTACCGTTTGAATTGATTAAGGAGCTGGCTCCGGAGGCGAGTAAGAATCTGGATCGGAAAGAGTTTGATGAAGAATTTAAAAAGCATCAGGAAATTTCTCGCGCGGGAGTGGAAAAGAAATTCGGCGGCCACGGATTGCTTTTGGACACAGGCGAGTTGAAAGCGAAAGATGTTGAAGAATTAAAAAAAGTAACTCGTCTGCACACTGCCACTCATTTAATGCAAGCGGCGTTGCGAAAGGTATTGGGCGACGAAGTCCAACAAAAGGGTTCGGATATCACCGTGGAGCGGACTCGTTTTGATTTCATCTTTCCCCGTAAAATGACCCCGGACGAGATTAAAAAAGTAGAGGACTTAGTGAATGAGCAGATTCAGAAAGATTTACCGGTGGGTTTTCAAGAAATGCCGAAAGAGGAGGGAGCGAAAACCGGTGCTTTGCATTTTTTCCTGGATAAATACCCGGATCGCGTGAAGGTCTATTATGTTGGCCACGACATCCCTTCGGCTTTTTCCAAAGAATTTTGTGGTGGCCCACACGTGGATCATACGGCTATCATCGGCAGATTCCGGATCGCCAAAGAAGAATCAGTCAGCGCCGGAGTCCGCCGCATCCGCGGCGTAGTGGATTAGTAGTTTCTTTATCTTCTCAAAGCGAAGCCAGATAGTTTATCCGGAACATCCCGGTTTTCCCAAAGCGGAGGACACACTACTTCCGGGGGGTTGTCGGAGCGAAGCTAGCTTGGTTTCTGAATAGCTGAGCGAGACAGAGGGAGCCGGCTCGCCGGAAGCCGGCTACCCGTCCCCCGGAAGTAGTGTGGCTGAAGCAGGTTATTCTGTTTCCGGGAAATCTATCTGGCGGAGCCGTTGACTAAAGAGGAAATTTTTGTTAAGATCCCGGCAGTTACATTGAGATACAAAGGAGGCAATCCATGGCCACATCTTCCGTTTTGATCACGCTGGTTAGTTCCGGGAAGCAGTTGGCGGTTGGTGATCAACAGATTTCATCCTTAGACTCTGAGATTAAGAGTTTAGAAGAAGAGTGGGAGAGTTGTAGTGGTTTGGAGTACAACTTCGCCCAGTCTTTGCATAAAAAGGTTGAAGAGGCGAAAGCTGATAGGGGTGTTCTGGAGAAAATTACTAAATGGGGAAAGCCGGTCAGCGCCTTGGATTTGGATGAGGCATTGCACTGGAGAGATGCCACCGGATTGCCGAGAGTTTTGATTTTCAGCTCCCTATCTTTCAAGATGCAGCTACGATTCCTCTATGACAGAAAGATCCCCAGTAAATTTTCCAAGAAGAAGTGGGAATCTTGCGTGGCCGAGCCGTATCACTGTCAGCCCGCGCAATTCTTTAGTGGGCGGTTACATTGTTTTGATGATTTGAAAACCCGCCTGCTGGCAGAAGGCAGTATGGTGAAGCTGGGGTTTAAGGAATGGTTCCGAATCGCCGGTGAGACTTATCGATCTTTTGAAAAGAGCTTCGAGCTTCTTGCTACTTTTAACGGCGAAGTCTCTTCTCTGATGCGCGCCTCTATCAAGAAGGCCAGAGAGATTTTCGGCGATGGTTGCGTGTATGTGCTTGCCGAGGCGCCCGAGTGGAAGCGTACACAGGACGGATCAGAAGCATCTACGCAATTCACCGGCAAAGAATTTTTGCTGGTGGCGGTAGTCGACAAACGTGTTCTTCTACTGGACGCTTCCGGCGTCCCGCTGGCGGCTCCGAAACAGGCGCTGGTGAATGGCTGGTAATAAGTAACAGGCCCTGACGGATAAAACCGTCGGGGCCTTTTTTGTTCAAAATCCGCCCCCAAAAGGGGCGGCAGGGCGGTATTGACAATATAGCTTTATTTTGCTACAATATCGGCAGACAGTTGAACATTTAAAACCCTATTTCAAGGAGGTAGCCATGCTTAGCAAGCTCTATCGGTCCATTCAAGAACGCTGGCGTCCGGAAGATGTGGCAAGAGAAATCTTGAGTCTGAAAGTAATTCCGGTCAGTGATACCCGGGAGTTGGAGCGGCTGGCAAAATATGCCGGCCACACCAGCATGGCGTCGGTCTTCGACAAGGCCGATGACCTGTCCAAGCAGCTGAAGATCGCCTCGGAACTTTTTCCGAAGGTGGATCAGCCAAAGGATCCGCAGGATCCGAGACAGCTGGAGAAGTACCTCTCCGCCCTAGAGAGTTTTCTGGGCAGTGACATTGGTCTTGACTTCAAGAACCGCCCGAATCGGGACGGTCGCGTGGTCATGGAGTTGCCGCACAAGGGCCATCGCGCCTTCAACAAGAGGGCGCGGCTGATCACCAGGATGAAGGAGAAGCTGGCGCGCTACAATCACAACCTGCTGATGCGCTCGCTGGCCCAGATCGCCAAGTCGCGGCTGGCCTGCCGGATCACTAAGAAAGCTTTTGAGTCCGACGTCGATGCGGCAATCTACATCGCCTACATCACCTCACAGCTCAACGTCCGTTCGGTCTTTACCAACGGATCCCAGAAGCGGGCTTTCGACAGCATCGCTAAGATGTTGTTCGCGAGACTGCAGACCGGGAAGGCGAATTGGCGCGCCATCGCCATGGTGGATCCGAGTCCTGAAGTGCTCAAGAATGTGAGCGCCAAGGGCAAGGGACATCTGGTCGGCGAGTGGTTCGAGGTGATGAAGTCCGCTGCCGAGATTCTTCGGGATCTCATGAAGTCCGGCGATTATCGTCTCGATAAGATGATCGTCAAGCGCGGCAACGACAGTTCCACTTGGAACGAGGCTGCCGGCGCTTACAACAAGTGCCGCCAGGGCTGGATCAACGCGCTGACCTATAGCAATATGGGTGGCGCGCTGAAAGATTTCTGCCCGGGCAAGGCTCTGCGGCTGATGGCTGCCGACGTTGTTTCCTGGCATGGCGGACCGGATGGTCTTGATCCGGACACCAAGGTCTGGAACGAGCTGCCGAAGCCATGGGAAGTGATTCTCGACGGCAAGCGGTGTAGTCGCCACATGGTGATGCTTGCTTGCAGACGCTGCAAGGTGGAGCCGAAGAAGTGGCTGGAGAATTCCGATGGCCCTCGGGACGCGGAATCGGCGGAACTCACGCCGGAACTCGTCTATGGGGTTTCGGTTGGCTCTCCGGAGCTGGCCAAGATTCTCAAGAAGGCCGGTTTCTTCGCCGGACCCTCCAAGTGGGAGGGGAAGCAGGTACCCCTTGACACGGAGGACAGCATTTGCTAAAATGTCTTTCGGAGGCTGCAGTATAGCTCAGCGGTAGAGCGCCTGGCTCTGCTATCCGGGTCGCCGCAGGTTCAAATCCTGCTACTGCCTGCCTTCTTTTTTCAAACCCCCATCTCAATCGAGATGGGTTTTTTGTTTAGCATTTTTTCTCCACCCCACCCAAACGAATCCAGATAGCTTCTAGGAACATCCTCGTTTTCCCAGGGCGAACGAGGTCTTCGGCAAACTCCGTGAGCAAAGTCGCGGAGGCAGATTTGCTTGGTTCGTTCGTTGTATTTACGAACGAAAATCTGCCGAGCGTCTAGTGGTGCGTTTAGCCGTTGGAGCTAAACGACACCCGGTTGCTTCAGGAGTTTGTCGGAGGCCGAGTGGTATACTTAACTTAAGGTGATCTCCATACACAAAATGGATGGATTTTAATCACACAATTAAGGGCCTAACCTCATTATTCCAAAGTAAGGGTGATAAGTTTTTGGTCGTAGAAATTCTAGCAAACAACAATCGGGCCGCCGCTATTAAAGCTAATTTTGAAGAAAAAGAAATAAAATTTCTCAAGACCGCCTCTCATCCCGATCTTAAAAAATTATTAAAAAAGTTCGGTCGGATCTCCCGTTACAAAATAGTGCTGGGTTTGGATTCCCATTTGGCGACGACGATTTATTCTTCGGTGGTTTTGGTGCGCGATCGTTTTAAGGAACTAATTGATGAGCCGGAAATAGACAATCTAATTTCCCAAGCGATCTGGAAGTTTTTTGACCGGCAACGAAACAAGGTAGCGGCCAAGATGGCGGTTAGCGATTTAGATATTGTTTTATCGGACGTGAAGATTCGGGGTGTCCGGTTGGATGGTCATAAGGTGGTGAACCCGGTGGGCTTCAAAGCGAAGACAGTGGAGGTGGTATTCAGCCAGACTTTCCTGCTCCGTTCTTTTATTGATTCCGTGAAAGAAACCCTACCCTTAGATCAAGTTTTGTTTACAACCGAAAGCGGCACGGCTTGGTCCAGCGTGATGGCAAAATCGGATACCGATCAGAATTTCCTGATGGCGAATATTTTCGGGGAGAAGACGGCGATGTTTGCTTCCGCTGGCACCCAAAATTCTTATTGGGATCACTTTGCCTGGGGTGAAGATAATTTATACGCGGGCCTGGCTTCGGATCTGGCGCTTGATTCCGAGACCGCTAAGGGCGTGATCGGGTTGTACAACCAAGGCGCTACTTCCGGGACTTTCCGCCGCCGGGTGGAAGTGATGATCTCCAAAGAATTACAGACCTTGGCCAATGGTTTGAATCAGGTGGTTAAGAAAATGGATGTTAAGCAGGTTCTTCTGCACTCGTTTTTTGACTTGCCGGCTATCTTCATGACCAATTTTCGGGACAGCTTTGATAAGCCGGTTAATTTGCAGTTACTTAATCTTGACATTATTAGCAATAACTTCGGTTTTGATATAAAATTTAAGCATACAGCCG
>CAZJFE010000017.1:0-15235 GCA_964545345.1 uncultured Candidatus Saccharibacteria bacterium
CGCTTCCGAACGCAAACAGCGAAAGGATCATCTAATGACTCCTGAAAAGGGACTGCGGATATTATACACCTTCTCGTTATTTAGTCAACTGCCAATCAACTTTTCCGAATTGTGCCGATGGGAGGGATCGAACCTCCGACCTTGGTCTTATGAAAACCCTGCTCTACCACTGAGCTACATCGGCTCTAATGGACACTTTTACATATTTGTTATCCCGTTTTCAAGTGGTCTTCCGCCCAAAGCGAAGTCAGATAGTTTATCCGGAACATCCCGGAGGCGGTTTAGTTCGTTCGTTATCTATCGAACGATAAACCGCCGAGGGCGAAGAAAATCCGCCAGCAGGCGGATTATTCTGTTTCCGGGAAATCTATCTGGCTGAGCAGTTGACTTTTCGGTAAAAAACCTTTAAGATGTAGCGTACTTTGAAAACCTAAACCCTACAGAGAAAGAGGAGGCCAAGTGGCCGACAAGAAGAACGAGGGACCGAAGCCGACAAAGTTGCCGGCAGAAATCGTCGGGCCGTCTTTTGAAAGCAAGCGACTGATTGATGGTGATGGGAAGATTTGGAATCTTAAGACTAAGAAGCGCAATCATTGGTGGGGAGAGAAGAAGCATCTGGAGATTGTTACCGATCCCGATTCGTTGGATGTTTTCCTGGCGCGTTCCCTTGATAAGGAAGCGGACGAGGCCCTGAAGCAGTGGGTCGCGGACGCTGATAAGACGCTGGAAGATTTCAGCGTGAACACTGAGAGTTTGTTGCAGACTTTCCTCGGCGAAGCATTCAAGAAATTCCGAAAGGAATTCGTTGAAAAAGTTTCCGCCGGAGGCGCCGGAGCTTTTCGCGAAGCGCTGGAAAAGCGCTTTGAGGAGATCGGCAAGGTCTGGGCAGAGAAATATCTGGAGAGTCAGGAAATCGTGAAGGCCGCGGCAATGCGTTGCTCCGGTCCGTTCCTGGCCGGTACGCGCTTCTTGTGGGAGGCGCAGACCACTAATCATCGGTACCAGATGTTTTGCATTGAATTCGCTCCTCAGCGTCGGGTCATCAACATCTGGAAGGAGTCGCGTTATCTCGCTTTCCCATGGCAGGTTTTCCTGGTTCTGTTCAGGGACGGAAAACTTTATTGCCTTCGGAAAGGCGGGGGGGCGCACCACGGTTTCTGGATGTTCTACCGGTCTTTGCCGCTAAAGACTGCCGAGGACAATCTTTGCTGGTCCAACCTCCCTCACATTTGGAAGGATTGGCCGCATAACTTTTGTCTCGGCTACGACGACATGCCTATCGTTCAACTGACCGATCCGGATTGCTTCACTAAGCTTTTTGAATGGTTTTGGGGTAGTGAATTTATCGGACACAACCTGACTCATTTCTACGAACAGACTCGTAAGCAAAATAAGGATTTGGAGTCCACTGAATCTTGGGAGCGGATTACCAAATCTAATCCTGAGAAGATGCTGGAGATGAACTGGATTCCCTGCGAATACGATCTACAGAGCTTCGCCAGACGGGCCATGGAGACGATCATCAAAGACGACAAAGAACAGCGCCTGAGCGACACCTCCAACCAAGACTGGTCGGGAGTTAAAAAGAAGCAGGTGGATCAGGTCCGGGAGGAATTGGAAGAGCAGATTTTCTTCCTGAGTGATCATTTCACGGTTCCTGTCGGGGATCAGAAAAAGATTCGCGCCGCGGTTGACGAATCTTTCGCTGACGCGAAAATCAAAACCGCCGCTAGTCTTAAGGATTCTTGTGAGAATCTGGCCAAGTCGGCCAGCAAGAGTTATTTGGGCGATCTGGCGAAACACAACGAACCCAAACCCTAGAGCTTCACAGAGAAAGAGAGGCCTGGATGTATCCAGTCTGGATCAATGACGGCAAGAATCCGAAGCCGAAGGAAGAGATTTTTTACGAGATCGCGGCGAACGGAATCTTTCTTCACAAACAGATGCCCTTTTGGACGGCGGTGGTGCCGGTGGATCGCATCAGTATTTTGGAAGAGGGAGCGCCTGATTTTCAGTCGCATGTCCCGCCCTTCCCTCAGAAATTGATTTTGAAAGCCGTCCGATTCTTTGCCTGGGTTTGCCGGGAGCATGATTCGGAGGCGATCGTTTTGATTTACCGAAATGAAGCTGATGATAGCTTTTTCATGATGGCGCCGAAGCAGACCGTTAGCGCCGCTAAGATTGATTACGATTTCCCCAAGTTGGATCTGGGGCCGGGCTGGTCTTTGATCGGCACCATGCATTCGCATGGCAAGCTGAGCGCTTTCCATTCCGGCACTGATTTGCACGATGAAGCTTCTTTGAACGGAATTCACGTGACCTTCGGGAGTTTTCCCAGATGGAGCAGGAATAGTCCGATTTCCGTGAGCGTGGAGGCGGCCGTTAATGGCCATCGATTCCCGCTACGGGTTGAGGATGTGATGCTCGGACTAAAGAGAGAAGGAGCTGAGCCGCGCACTCCGGGAGAAGCGATTGTCTCGCTGCAAGCTCATCGAGAGGGATCGCGTTGGGGCAGTACTGATTCCACCGAAATGTTCACCCTAGAGGGCGGAGAGGAAACTCTTCCGGTGGATTACGCTCCTTCGCCGAAGTGGCTCGCCCAAGTGACGCCCCGAAGTTTTTTTCCCAGAGTCAGAAGGGAAGTCAAAAGTGACTCCGCTCCAAGTAATGTAATGACCTATGAAGAGGTACGGAAGTTACTACAGGCGCGCCGTGATCGCAAAGGCAAAGAAGAAAAGAAAAAGGAGGCCCGATGAGGACAGTAATTATCGGTTTGGGCGGGATCGGCACCTACTTGGCCGAGCCCGCCCTCCGAATTACTTCTTCCAGCAAGAGTCCGAGGGCTGTCCGGAGGGTTCTGCTGGTGGATGGCGATCAATACGAAGAGAAAAACCGAGAGCGACAGATTTTTCGGCAGACCGCCAACAAGGCGCAGGAAACTGCCGAGCGGCTGAAGGATTTTTTCCCGAACCTGGAGATTGATTTCAAGCCGAGCTATGTTACTGCGGAAAACGCTTTCTTGTTTATCAAGGAAGGCGACACGGTGTTTCTCGGAGTGGACAACCACGCGACTCGGAAAGTTGTTTCCGATCGGGTGGCTACTCTGGATGACGCGCTGTTAATTTCCGGCGGCAACGATCTGCGGGACGGCAACGTCCAGGTGTATCGTCGGGAAGGCGGCAAAAACATCACTCCGGCGCTTACGTTCGCTCACCCGGAAATTGAATTTCCGAAAGATAAGAATCCCGCCGATCTCCACTGTGGAGAGATGGTGGAGGCGGGAGTGACGCAGGTGCTAGCCGCCAATCTGGCGGCGGCCTCCCTGATGGTCAGTGTCTATACGATCTGGCTTCAGGAGGGCAAGACGCCTCATCACGAGATTTACTTTGATATCTTGACAGGGAAGTCGCGTTCTGCTACTCTTCCAGAAGATTTTTCAACCTCTACGAAAGGAGAATAGGCCGATGGGTGATTCTAGCGGGCGTGGAAGGATTCGTGTGTCGTGCGGCGCTGAAGATTCTTACTACGAAGGAGATCCAATCACGGTCAGCGGGCTTCGCAGGAGATATCGTCAGATTTTGAATGTTACCGATGACCACAAGACGGTCTTCGTGAACGGCAGAGCGGCTGACGAACACGACGTTGTCCAGCCGGGTTCGGAGGTGGAGTTCAAGAAGCAGGCCGGCGCGAAGGGTTAACTAATATTCAACCGAGTACATAAATATGTACTCGGTTTTTTCTTTTCCCGGCCGAATTTTGTTAACATTAATGTATGTCAAAAATTATTATCGCCAATTGGAAGTTAAATCCCTCCGCTCCGGTAGACGCGGAGAAGCTGGCCAAGGAGAGCGACGTTAAAGGATTAGTGATTGCCCCGCCTTTTCCGTTTTTGGAATTTGTAGAAGCGATTATCAAAAAAGCTGATTTGGGAGCGCAGGATTTATTTTGGGAGGATTCCGGCGCCTATACCGGGGAAGTTTCCGGCGCGCAGTTAAAAAGTTTAAAAGTAAGCCATGTAATAATCGGGCACTCCGAACGTCGTCTAAATTTGGGGGAGACTGACGAGATGGTCGCCAAAAAGGTGGCCGTGGCTTTGAAAGACGGTTTAATGCCTGTAGTTTGTGTCGGTGAAACCCGTCAACAGCGTGATAAGAATCAGACCGCGGCTGTGGTGGAGCAGGAGGTCCGTATTGGACTATCCCGCGCCGGAGCCGGATCGGAAGTCGTTGTCGCTTACGAACCAATTTGGGCTATCGGGACCGGTAGCCCGGATACGCCGGAGAACATGTTGAAAATGGTAAAGTTAATAAAAGAGGTAGCAGGTCGATTGAATGTGAAAGTCCGCTGCATCTATGGAGGATCGGTGAAGGCCGATAACGCCGATACTTTTTTGAGCCATCCGGAGATTGAGGGAGCCCTGGTCGGGGGAGCAAGTCTCAAACCGGAGGAAATTAAAAAAATAGTCTCAATAGCAAATAAATATGCCTAATAAATCAGAACAAATGAAAAATTATTTTTGGATCATCTTAAACGTCGTTTTAGTTATCGGTGGTTTGTTTTTACTGGTTACCGGAAAGGCGATCTGGAAAAACAGCGCCGCAGCCTATCCGGCCCGCACGATCTCGGTTTCGGCCGAAGGTAAGGTGGTGGTGGCGCCGGATTTGGCCACGCTCTCTTTCTCGGTAGTTTCGCAGGGAAAAGATCCGGTGAAACTTCAAGAAGATAACAACACGAAAATTAATACCGCGATTGAATTCGTAAAATCCCAAGGAGTAGCGGCGGCGGACGTTAAGACCGCTGATTATAATCTCTCTCCGAATTATCACTGGGATGAGAAAACGCGCGTCAGTTCAATTGACGGCTACACTCTGAATCAGACCGTCATCGTGAAAGTCCGTGATCTTTCCAAGGTGGCTTCTATCTTGGGTGGTTTACCAGCGCGCGGAATCAATCAGCTTGGCGGAGTAAACTTCTCAATTGATGATCCCGATAAGTTTTTGAACGAAGCACGCGAGGAGGCTTTCAGTAAGGCTAGAGCCAAAGCAGAAGCGATGGCGAAATATAACGGCGTGCGGTTAAAGAAGGTGGTTAACTTCACCGAATACGGTGGCGGTTACCCGGGTCCGATCTATTACGCCAAGGAGGCGAGTATGGGACGAGGTGGAGACATGGCCTTGCCGCCGATGCCTACTATTGAACCGGGCAGTCAGGAAGTAACGGTTAGCGTGAATGTTACTTACGAAATCCGTTAACGATGTTTTTGCAGGCGAAGGATGGTACAAAAATCGCCTACGACTTATACCCCGCGGAAAATCCCGCGGGGTATTTGGTTTTATTGCATATGATGCCGGCGACGAAGGGGTCTTGGAAGGAATTAGCGGATTTGGCGGCGCGCGAGAGTTTTTCCAGTATTGCCATTGATTTACGCGGACATGGAGAATCGGACGGCGGCCCGGATGGGTACAAAGACTTCTCTGACTCGGATCATCAGGAAAGTATTTTAGACGTAGAGGCGGCGGTTGAATTTCTGAAAAATCAAGGCGCAACTCCGGAAAAAATAATATTGGTTGGGGCTTCTATCGGCGCAAACTTGGCTTTATGGCACCTGGCGGAGCATCCGGAAATCAAAAAGGCGGCCCTGTTGTCTCTTGGAGAGGATTACCGGGGCATTAAAGCACCGCCGCTGATCCGTGAATTGAAGCCGGGGCAGAGCTTATTAATGTTCGCCAGCCGGGATGATGTAAGAAAGGACGGGGATAATGCGTCATCTAACGAGAGGTTGGCGGCGATGGTTCCCGCCGGAGTCGGTATGAACTTGGTGGTTTACGATTCCGGGGGCCATGGCACCAGCTTCCTATCTTTCGCGAAGGGGGATATAATAAAATTTATAAAAGGTTGATCTCACACATAAACAAGTTATGTATGGGACAAGTAGAAGATTAAAAATAAAAATGATTAAAAAAATAATTGTCAGCGTCAGTTTGTTAGCGGCGGCGATTTCGCCGGTTTTTGCACAAGTCGGAGTTAGCGTGGATGTCAGTGCGAGCACGGAAGTTACAACGCCGAGAGACGCCGCTTCTGGTCAGGCGTCCGGCAAGAGAGATTCAGCGAGCGGTCAGGCAACCGGGAAGCGCCAGTACGCGCCGGTTCGGATTATTAAAGAAGTTGGTAGAGAGATT
The DNA here is from genome assembly GCA_964545345.1 of uncultured Candidatus Saccharibacteria bacterium. GTDB lineage: Bacteria > Patescibacteriota > Minisyncoccia > UBA6257 > WO2-44-18 > JAUSKF01. Next base: position 6,180 of record CAZJFE010000017.1, read on the forward strand.
AAAGACATTCGGGTGGATGTTAAAAATGAAGTGGATACTATGCGCGCCGAGGTTAAAGACGAGATCAAGACGATGCGCGTCGATATTAAAGGTGATTTGGAAGTCCGACGGGCAGCCGTGGCGGCGGAGCTGAAAGCAAAACGGGAGGATTTGCGTAAAGAGATTGATACGAAGCGGGACGAGATGAAAACCAAGATTGACGCTAAACGCGAGCAGTTGAAAGAGCGCTTGAAGGGCATTAGAGATGAGAAGAAGAAAGAGACCGTAGAGAAGATGGATCAGCGACTGGATGAGATCAATAATAATCAAACCGAGCATGCTTTGAGTATTTTGGAGAAGCTGAGTAGCGCCGTGGAACGGATTATCAGCCGGGCCGACAAAGCTGCTGAGCGTGGTTTGGATGTGATTGCCGCCCGGGCTGCTATTGATGCCGCGGAGGCCGCGATAGCGTCGGCTGATGCCGCGGTGAAAGTTCAGGCCGGTAAGACTTACAAGATTAATGTGACGACTGAAGCAGAATTGCGCGCCGCCGTGAAGGCCGCTCATGATGCTTTGAAGGCGGATTTGAAGAAGATTCACGAGTCAGTTAAGGCCGCGTACGAAGCGGTGAGAAAAGCCGCGACGACCTTGGCTCAGATTCCTCGGGTGGACAACGATTCCGATTCGGACTTAGATCCCAATGATCCGTCCAGCACTCAATAAATTAATCAATTAAACCACCATGAAAAAAAATCTAATCCTTTTGTTAGTCGTAGTGGCGCTGGTAGCTCTAGGGGCTTGGTATTGGAGTTCTTCCGAGGAGGGATCCAAACTAGCTGAGGATAGCACCGCCGCTATTAGTCAGGATTTGGACGGAGTGGATCTAGGCGACTTGGAATCCGAATTCAAGGACGTTCAGGAGGCCCTGGGAACACTTTAAGGACTTGAGGAAGCACCACTTACTGAAACATCTGTTGGTTCTGTCGGTAAGCATAGGCGCGGCAATTTTATTGTCGCGCCTCGGTGTTTTTGAGGCGCTTATTTCGCAATCAAGGAATCTGCGATTTTTGGAAATGTTCGTGGCCGGATTTTTTTACACCTCGGTTTTGACAATTGGGCCGGCGGCGGTGGCGATTCTGGAAATCGCGGAGCACAATTCAATCTGGGCAATATCGTTGATCGGGGCTTTGGGAGCGGTGATCGCGGATTCGCTCTTGTTTACCCTGGTAAAAAAAGAGGTGGCTCCGGAGCTCCCAACTCAAAAGTTATCCAAAAATCCAGTCTTGCGATTTTTATGGCCAATTTTGGGGTTCCTGATCATTGTTTCGCCCTTGCCGGATGAATTAGGACTGACTTTTCTGGGTATTAGCGGCACACGTAGTTGGAAATTCCTACTGGTTTCCTTTTGCGCTAACTTTATTGGCATCTTCCTCCTAATTGAAGTTGTCCACAGGGTATTCTAGCGATTATGGTACTCTTGTAATTACACAATTAAAAATCCGCCTGTGAGGGGCGGGTTTTTAATAAAAAGCCCCGCGCGAGCGGGGCTTTGGGTTTTCTAGACGACTTTTTCTTTCAGGCCGAGGACGCGGAACATCTGGCGGCGGTAGAGCTTTGCGGTTTTGGTACGCAACTCATCATCAGCAGCACGAACAATTGCATTTGCTGTCCGTAGTTGCAGTCCAATTTCTCTGGCCGCTTGTTTCCACTGACCGATTCCAAACCTCTTTCCGGTCAGAGTCTCGCAGACACTCGTAACTGGACAATGGTCTAATTCTCCATTCAGAGAGATGCGGATCTTGTCATAGTAATGATGAATGCCGATCTTGAACTTCCCCTTGTGCTTCGCTAACTCCTTCATGAACTGATCGGCGGTCATTTTCGGCTTCGGCATTAGCTTTTTTCCTTCAGGTTGAGGGACTGGAGTAGGGCTTTCCGGATTTCCCGCATTTCCTGTGGATTATCACTTTGGACGTTCAAGAAGTTGTCGGATGCTCGTTCAATTTTGATTGCGAACTTTTCATCAAAGTTCATCATCTGATCAATTGAGTGGCGAGCCATTTTTGTGTGACACACGTTAAACCTTATAGCCGGACAGTTTCCCAAACGCAGATTAATGAAGTTGGCGACTGCGGTGATCGGGCAATCAATGTTTTTGCCGGAAATGATCCGGATTTGATCTTGCTTGTGATCCGGATTCGGATGCGTCAGTACTGCTGTGCCGCTACAGAGCGATAGCGCCTCAAAAAACTTATGACTGCAAACCAATTCGCAGGCAGTCGTCATTCACTTTCCTTTTCAATGTAACCGCTCAGATAATAGCTTAAATTTTAGTTTTTGTCCAGCGAGGGATTTTCGGTGTATAGTAAATGTATGGATCCCGTTAGAAATTCTACTCAACTGAGTTAGGAGAATTAATGGGTTATCTGCCAATATGAAAATAATTTTTTTAATAAAGTCGTTGTTTGGTCAATATTTCTAACGGGATGGACCTCGTTTCTATTGGAATCATTGTCGCCGTGCTGGTTGCCGGATTTGTCGCGCTTTATGTTGCTCTCAAGCCGAAAGAGAAGGCGCCGGATCAAAGTTTATCAATGCTTCAGAATCAGATTCACGAAATTGGCCGGGTTTTGGATACGAGATTGAGTGAATCTAACCGAGTGATGCAGAGTCAATCCGGCGCGAGCGCGAAATTGTTTGGCGACGTCAATGCCAAGCTTGCCGTGGTGGAGGAAACCTCGCGCCAGACACTGGCGATGAACGAACAGATTAAAAAACTACAGGACACGCTGACTAATCCGAAACAGCGCGGTATTTTAGGAGAATATTTTTTGGAAACGGTTTTAAAAAATGTTTTGCCGCCGGGATCATATCAGATGCAGTATGCGTTCAAAGACAGCGTAATCGTGGACGCGGTGGTGTTTGTGGATAAACGAATTATCCCGATTGATTCCAAATTTAGTTTGGAAAATTACAACCGGTTCGCGGCGGCGGTTGAACCATCCGAAAAGAAAAAATATGAAGGCGCGTTCGTCGCCGATATCAAAATGCGTATTGATGAGACTTCCAAATATGTAAAACCGCAGGAGGACACGATGGATTTCGCTTTCATGTTTATTCCATCAGAGGCGATTTATTACGATTTGCTGATTAATAAAGTCGGTTCAAGCGCGGAAGATAAAAATCTGATCGCCTATGCGTTCCAGAAAAAAGTAATTATCGTTTCCCCGACTTCTTTCCTGGCTTATCTGCAAACCGTGCTGCAGGGACTCCGGAATCAGAAAATTTCCGAGCAGGCGAAGGACATTATTAAGCAGGTAGATAATTTGCGGAAGCACTTAATCACCTACGAGGACTACTTCGGTAAGATCGGAAAGAATTTAGGCACCACGGTTAGCGCCTACAATCACGCCTACAAAGAATTCGGGAAGATTGATAAAGATGTTTTGAAGATTACCGAGAAGGGGGTTGGAGTTGATCCGCAACTAGTAGAGGCGCCTTCAGTTGAAGAAAAGGAGGGTTTGTTCTAAGCTACACCCGGTTCTTTACGGGCAAAGAGGAGGCCAGTTTGGAAACGACGGTTTTTGTCAGTTACACCACGCCTGTTAGTAAGGTGATGGAGCAGTTGGTGGCGCAGACCGGTTGTAAGTTGGGCAACATGGATACGCCCTGGAAAGCTTTGGATTCACGCACCCTTGCTCCGCCGGAAGCTTCAATTGAGACGAAGATGAAGTTACTGGCCTGCGAGCAAGATTTATCATCTTCCGAAGCGCTACAGTTAGCTACTAAGAATGCAACGAGAGCGGCGACCGTCAGGGAACTCCTCTCATTTTTGTGGATTAAACCGGAAGAACAGCTGAATTATCCCATCGTCGCTCTTGGCGAACCCGGAGCTGATGACGGACCGATTGTCGCCTATTCCTATATGGTTGGCGGAGTTCGGATGCTTTTTATCGGTAAGCCCAGCGATACCTGTAAGTGGGAAGCCGGCTGCAGATTGTTGGTTGTCCCTGTTTAATTCTGGAGCCCCGCGCAACGCGGGGCCTTTTTTATATATAATAGAAACAATGGATCAAAGTATTGCCGAGCGACGCCAAAAAGTTCTCTACGACGAAAAATGGATCAAATTTTTACGGCGCGCTTGGTTATTTCGCCATATTCCTTTCGTTGACTTCGCAGTGGCGGCCGGCTCCATGGCGACCGGTCAGGTAAACACATTATCTGATTTTGATGTGATCGTCGGCGCTCGTTCAGGGAGAATTTTCAGCGCCCGCCTTTTCGCGATTCTAGCTTTTGGATTTTTCGGCTGGCGGAGAAGTAAATTGAATCACAAAGAATCGGCTTCCGACAAAATTTGTTTAAATCACTTTGTAACAGAAAAAAGTTATCGGTTGTCCGGCCCGCACGACAAATATTGGCAATCGCTTTATAAAAATTTAGTTCCGATTTTTGGGACTACGCCCAAAGTTCAGAAATTTTTTGCCGCCAACCAAGATTGGGCCGGGGGATTGGGAGCGCGGGAAGATTTGCGTTGGCGTTGGGGCGCCCCATCTTGGCCAAAGTTAATAGTGGATGGTTTATTGTCCGGTTTTTTTGGGGATCAGGTGGAAAGATTTTTACGTCGCTTACAGCTACGCAGAATTGAGCGCGGTTTAAAAAACGATCCGCCGGGTTATAAGCCACGCATCATTTACGGAGATGATGAGTTGGAGTTTCATCCCGACACCCGCCGCATAGAAGCGCTTAACGAAAAGCTCTAGATTCATTGCATTTCAGCGGGATTTGTTGGATAATCTTCAGCAGAAACCTTAACAAGGAAAGGAGGAAACCATATGATCTATCGCAGAATTTTCTGCTTGATGATCATGTTGGTGCTTTCTGGATGTCATTCGCTGCCCCCGCCCGCTGAAGGACTGAAAACTAAATACGGTTATTCTATCCATGGAGAATTTACGCAGACGCAGATTGATTCCATTGATACCGCCCTGTCTTACATGGAGCCCCAGGTTATTCAAGCTGTTAAGAAAATCGCTTTAAATTTTGATACTGATCATTACGAACGTCCCGGCGCTGCCGGACATTGTTGGCCGGATGGAGTGATTTGCCTTAACGAAGCCGCGCTGAGGGTAATCTATCACGCGGTTTGGCACGAGGCGGCTCATGCCTACCATTTCTCGTTGGGCGAGCCGGGAATCTTCGGTTCCCGCTTCTACTCGCTCATACTCTCCTGGCTTTTTACCGCCGGCACGGTTTATAACGTACCGACCGCCGGACAGCAGTTCCCGGCCAATGGCCTACTGACCGGCTATTCCACTAATAACGTTTTTGAAGACATCGCCGAGTTTACCGAAGCCGCCTGTTCCTACAAATTCGGATACCCGGACGCGACTCTCCGCAAGATGAAGGACTCCGGAAAGTTACATGAGGATCCTCGTTACGCGAAGAAGCTGAGATTGCTCGCTGAATACGGATTTATCAGTCAGGAACTTTGTGATGAAATTTTAGAATAGTAACAAAACTCCGATCTTTCGGAGTTTTTCTTTTATTAGTTATAATAAATACAGCTTAGTTTGAGAGGTGAAAGTTGCCGACCCGATCTTCCGCTGTCGCTCTTCTGTTAATCTGCGCTCTTGTCGGATGCAGTTGCCAGCCGATTAGCCACACGACTCCGGTAGTCAGTTATGAATCCGTTCATGGATTTCCGGTGGTCGGTCCGGTTTCTAAGGAGGACGTGGAAAAGTTTGACCAGCTGCTTGCTAAAATTGATCCGAAGATCGCGAAAGCAATCACGTCGGTTGCCGTAACCGATGATGCCGACTATGGTGGCGAGAGTTATGTCGGGTTATGCAATGGGTTGAGACAGATTTTTGTGCGACCGTCTCATTTCCATAACCACATCACGATTTGGCATGAGGCGACCCATGCTTATCATTTTTCTTTGGGATGCAGTCGGCGTAGCGGTCAAGATTGCGCTTTTGGAGTAGAGTGGCGCAAAGCCGCCGGGGATGTTTACGGGAAGAAATATGCCTGGGATATTTTCCCAACCCAGGGATTGCTGGATGAATATTCTTCCACGAGTTATTTTGAGGACGTGGCGACGATGACCGCCGATGCCTATTGCTACCAGAACGGAGAAAGATCTGTTTTGCGGCGTCTCCAAGCGCTTAATCAACTGAAGAAAGATCCGCGATACGCGCGCAAGCTCCGTTTGCTAGTTAAATATGGATTTATTAGCCAGAATCTGTGCGACGAGATTCTTAGATAATTTTTTCTAGAAAACTCCGAATTTTCGGGGTTTTTATTTGGTTTTCCCAAAGCGAAGCCAGATAGTTTATCCGGAACATCCCGGAGGCGGTTTAGCTCGTTCGTTATCCATCGAACGATAAACCGCCGAGGGCGAAGAAAATCCGTCAATAGAGGGATTATTCTGTTTCCGGGAAACCTATCCGGCTGAGCCCTTGACAAGATTTACCTAGTCAGCTATAATTGCTTTATTGGATTAATGGTCGCCCGCGAGGCGGCCATTATTCTTAAAAAGGTTAAATAAAAATAAATAAATGTTATTTGATTTAAAAACGTTAAAACGGGCGGTAGACCAGATTTCCGAAGAGAAGGGAATTGATTCGGGTAAGATTTTGGAAGCGATTGAGTCTTCCATTGCCGCGGCTTACAAAAAAGAATATTGCGAAAAAGGCGAGTTAGTTAAATGTAAATTTGATCTTCGGACCGGAGATTTGAAATTTTGGCAGGTAAAAACTGTAGTAGACGATACTACGGTTCGTTTTGTTGAAGAGGGAGAAGAGGGCGCCGAGGCAGTCGCGCCGATTCCCACTGAGACTCCCGCTGAAGGAGAGGAGGTTCTGCCCCGCTACAATCCGGATCGGCACATGCTGATTGAGGAAGCCAAGAAAGAGAAGTCGGGCGTGAAAGTCGGCGACGAGATGGAATTTCCTTTAGAAACTAAGGAAGATTTTGGCCGCATCGCCGCCCAAACCGCCAAACAGGTTATTTTACAGCGTTTGCGGGAAGCCGAACGTGAATCTATTTTGGGTGAATTCAAGACAAAAGAAGGAGAGATCGTCAGCGGCGTGATCCAGCGTTACGATCGAGGCAATGTCTATGTTGATCTCGGTCGGACGACCGGAGTGTTGTTTTTTAATGAAGCGATTCCCGGAGAGCATTACCGCGCCGGCGAGCGCCTCCGCTTTTATGTTTTAGCGGTTCAAGCGGATGCTAAGATGCCGGGCATTGTTTTGTCCCGTTCTCATCCGAAATTTGTCAGCAAGCTTTTCGCGTTAGAAGTGCCGGAAATTAATGACGGCGTCATTGAAATCAAAGGAATCGCCCGCGAACCGGGAAGCCGCACCAAGATCGCGGTGATGTCTAAAGTAGACGGAGTGGATCCGGTGGGTTCCTGCGTGGGTCAACGGGGCACTCGAGTGATGGCGGTTAGTAATGAATTAGGGCAGGAAAAGTTGGATATCGTGGAATGGTCGGAAGATCCGGCCAAATTCATCGCCAGCTCCATTTCCCCGGCTAAAGTAAAAGAGGTCCAAGTTTTGGACCGTCGCGAGGCCCGGGTTTTCATCCCTAGCGATCAGTTGAGTTTGGCGATCGGTAAAGGCGGACAGAATGTTCGTTTAGCCGCCAAGCTTACCGGCTGGAAGATTGATGTGCGTTCCGCCGAAAAGCCGGAAGAAGCCACCGAGGGTGGAGTAGCAGACGTGGCAGAGCCGGAGAAAGCTGCCGAGTAAAATAACAAACTACTAACAACGTACGACTAATAACTTATAAAAAAATTTAAACATCATGAACTTAATCAACTATCTGATCTTCGTTCCGGTCGCCATCGCGTTAGCTTACAGCGCTTACATCATGCTCTGGTTGAAAAAGCAGCCCGAGGGAAATGAAAAAATGCGGGAAATTTCGGCCGCGATTCAGGAGGGTTCCGCCGCGTACTTAAATCGCCAATATAAAAGCGTGGCGATCGTGGCCTTGCCGTTGGCGGTGGTTTTATATCTGACCTTGGGAGGAGTGACCGCTGTCGGATTTTTAATCGGCGCGGTTGCTTCCGCGGTAGCGGGTTATATCGGCATGAACGTGGCTGTTCGCTCCAACGCAAGAACGGCGGAGATGGCCAGCCATGGTTTAGCCCCCGCGCTTTCCTTAGCTTTTAAAGCTGGTTCGGTTACCGGATACATGGTTGTGGCTCTGGGACTTTTGTCGGTGGCCGGATTTTATTTTGCGACCGGCGATCCGAAAGCTCTGATCGGTCTTGGCTTTGGCGCCAGCTTGATTTCTATTTTTGCCCGTTTGGGTGGCGGCATCTTTACTAAAGCCGCGGACGTTGGCACTGACCTGGTTGGTAAGGTAGAGGCGGGAATTCCGGAGGATGATCCTCGCAATCCTGGCGTCATTGCCGACAATGTTGGAGACAACGTTGGAGACTGCGCCGGCATGGCCGCCGATCTTTTTGAAACTTACGCGGTAACGCTAACTGCGGCTATGTTGCTTGGCGCGGCTACTTTAAGCGGCGCGCAATTAGCTTTCCCATTGGTTTTGGGCGGTTTGGCTATTTTGGCTTCGGTAGTCGGTGGTTGGTTCGCCCGTCTGGGAAAGAGTAAATCCATCATGGGAGCTTTGTATAAAGCGCTGACAGCGGCGATCGTTGTTTCCGCGGCGCTATTCTTTTGGGCCTCCAAAGTTTTCTTCCCGGAAAATTATATGAATGTATTTTTGGCGACGGTGGTCGGCTTGGCGGTTACAATCCTGATGGTTTTGATTACCGATTACTACACCGCGAAAAATTATCGCCCGGTTAAATCCATCGCTGAGGCCTCTCGCTCCGGTCATGGAACTAACATCATCATGGGATTGTCGGTGGGCATGGAATCTACCGCTCTGCCGATTGTGGTGATTGTTGCCGGTATTTTGGCGGCTTACGCGCTGGTGGGTTTGTATGGAATCGCTTTGGCGGCGACCGCCATGCTGTCGGTCGCGGGTATTGTGGTGGCGATTGATTCTTTTGGCCCGGTCACCGACAACGCCGGTGGCATCGCGGAGATGTCCGGCGCTCC
>CAZJFE010000018.1:0-13632 GCA_964545345.1 uncultured Candidatus Saccharibacteria bacterium
CCGAGAAAATCAAAGCCGGTTTGTCGGAGCGGATCTTGAAGGGAGAGGTTAAAAAAGGCGATAATATAGAAATAGAGTTTTCCGAAAACCAATTTAAATATGTTCAAAAACATTAATCCGGTTGTAAAGATATTCGTCATCGCTGATTTTTTTTATAACGCCGCTTTTGCTTCTTTCGCTCCGGTGTTCGCGATTTTTATCACCGGCCAAATTGTCGGCGGTTCCGCTAGTGTTGCCGGTTTTGCCACCGCCACCTATTGGGTTGTGAAATCTATTTTTCAGTTGCCGGTAGCCAGGTTTTTGGACCGGACTGACGGCGAACGGGATGATTTTTGGGCAATGTGGGCCGGTTATTTCTTGACCGGATTTATCCCGATTGCCTATATCTTTGTGAATGAGCCGTGGCATCTTTACCTCATCCAAGGTATTTACGGTTTTATAATGGCTTGGCTGGTACCGGCTTGGTATTCAATTTTTACTCGCCACGTGGATAAGTGGCGGATCAGTTTTGAGTGGAGTTTGGAAAGTGTCTTTTCTGTAGGTATGGCCACTGCCGCCGCCGCGGCGTTGGGTGGCTATTTAGTAGATAATTTTGGATTTGAAATCTTATTCCTAGCTTCCGGCATTACCGCCATCCTTTCTTCCTTTATGATTCTGTTGGCGCGGCGGCATCTTTTATATAAGAAACATCAGGAGAGGATTTTGCCGGAGAAACCACACGGCCGAAAATAGATATGACTAACGGGGAAATCTCCCGGATTCTTCACGAAATCGGCGAGTATTTAGAAATGCAGGGCGTTGCATTCAAGCCGCGCGCCTATGAGAAAGTCGCCCAAACGATAGAATCGCTAGAGGAGCCGGTAGCGGAGATTTATAAAAAAGGCGGATTGAAGGCGGTGGAAGACATTCCCGGTGTTGGCGTCTCTATCGCGGAAAAGATTGAGGAGATTTTAAAGACCGGGAAATTGAAATATTATGAAGAGCTGAAAAAGAAAACTCCGGTTGATTTATCGGCGCTCACGCGCGTAGAGGGTTTGGGCCCGAAGAAAATCAAAGTTTTATATCAAAAGCTGGGTGTTAAGAACTTAGCTGATTTAGAAAAAGCGGTCAAAGCCGGGAAAATTGGGAAGCTAGAAGGTTTCGGACCGAAAAGCGAGCAAAATATATTAAAAGGCCTGGAATTCGCCAAAAAGAACAGCGGCCGATTTTTGCTCGGCGAAGTTTTCTGGGATATCAGAATTATTGAAGACCGACTCGGACGTTTGCCTGGCGTTGAGAAGATTAGGACTGCCGGTTCAATCCGGCGCCGGAAGGAAACCGTCGGCGATGCCGATATGCTGATAGTTTCCGATAAGCCCCAGCCGATTATGGATTATTTCGTGGCGATGCCGGAAGTTGCCAGGATTTATGCTCATGGCGACACCAAGTCGGCGGTAAAGTTAAAAAATGGGATGGATGTGGATTTGAGGGTGGTACCAGCGGAATCATATGGCTCGGCGCTGAACTATTTTACCGGTTCTAAAGATCACAACGTGAAGCTTCGCCAAATCGCGATTAAAAAAGGTTTAAAGTTGAGCGAGTACGGAGTTTTTCGCGGAGTGAAGCAGATTGCCGGCCGCACCGAGGAAGAGGTGTATAAAACTCTCGGGATGGATTATATAGAACCGGAAATGCGAGAGATGCAGGGAGAGATTGAGGCCGCGCAGAAACACAAACTTCCCAAGCTGATTAAATACGGAGATCTGAAGGGCGATTTGCAGGTTCAGACGAATTGGACCGATGGCCAAAAATCTATTGAAGAAATGGCGATAGCGGCGGCGAAGGTCGGACTGGCATACATAGCAATTACCGACCACACCAAGCGGTTAGCCATGACGCATGGTTTGGACGAGCGACGTATTGTTCAGCAGATGAAGGAGATAGACGCGGTAAACCGCAAGTTAAAAGTTAAAGGTTTGAAGTTAAAAGTTTTGAAGGGAACCGAGTGCGATATCTTAAAAGACGGGAGTTTGGATTTACCGGATGAAATTTTGAAAAAATTGGATGTGGTGGGCGTTTCCGTTCACTCTCTTTTTGATTTATCCCAGAAGGAGCAGACCGATCGGATTAAAAAAGCGATCAGCAACCCGCACGCGGATATTTTGTTTCATCCCACCGGCCGTTTGATTCAGAAGCGGGAACCGCATGACGTGGACGTTGAGGAAATCATCGCGACTGCCAAGAAGACTGGGACAGTTTTGGAAATTAACGGTTCGCCGGACCGATTGGACCTGAAAGATGAATATATCCGGAAATGCGTGGCGGCGGGAGTGAAGATGGCGATTGATTCGGACGCGCATAACGATTCCCATTTCGCTTTCACCGGGTTTGGAATTGCTCAAGCTCGTCGTGGGTGGACGGAGAAAGGTGATATAATCAACGCATGGCCGCTGGAGAAGATGCTTAAGTTTCTAAAGTAGGCGGCAGTTACTATGACCGAAGGAGGACTCTTTTTGAACTTTGTCCGAGAATACGGCTATCTGGCTGTTTTTTTGCTGGTCTTCCTTCAAGAGATTGGTATTCCCACTGTTCCTAACGAGTTAGTGCTTATTTTCGCCGGATCATTGACGACCACCATCGGCGGTTTGAACTTTTGGGCGATGTTTTGGACGACGGTAGCCGCCGACATAATCGGCACCAGTTTGTTATTCTTTGTGTTCTACTTTTTTGAGAAAAACATCATGGAGCGGATTCCTAAATGGGTTCCGATTAACCGCTACTTGGATAAGATCAAGGCAATGCTTGAGAAGCACGACAAATGGGCGATTTTTATTGGTCGCATGATGCCTTACGGCCGGGGATATGTCTCCGCCGTCGCCGGAATTTTGAATATTTCCTATAAAGTTTTCTTTCCGATGGCTTTGATGTCGGCAATGATCTGGACCGGCGGATACGTTACCCTCGGTTATTTATTGGGTAATCAGTGGCAGAAAGTCGCCGATTTCATTGCCGGCTACCAGTGGGTGTTATTGGTCGCCTTGGTACTCGGCGTGATAGTATGGGTGTATGTCCATCATCGCAGGAAAAAACAACAAAATATCCCGCCCCCACCAACTCAGCAGTAACAAGAAGATTATTTCCGCCGGAATTATAATTTTTCGGAGGACCAGCGAGGGGCATAAATTTCTCTTGCTTTACCACGGCCGAAATTATTGGAATTTCCCGAAAGGAAAGCTGGAGGCCTCGGAGCGGAGCTGGCAGGCCGCTTTACGGGAGGTCAAAGAAGAAACCGGTTTGAAGCAGACGGAGTTGAAGTTCGTGGAGAATTTTAAGGCCTATGAAAGATTCTTTTTGAGCCGGGGGAAAGAAAAGGTTTTGAAGATCGTTATTCTCTATTTAGCCGAAACTCGTCAACCGAACATTACGGTTTCTTTTGAACACGAAGGTTATGCTTGGTTTACTTTCGCGGAGGCGCGCAAGGTCCTCGCCCACTACCCCGACAACATTAAAATTCTAACTACTGCCTATGACTTCCTTAGAAAGGGCTCGCCCCGCCCTAAACAGCACAGCATTCCTCCTCTTCGTCCTAAAAGCGCCTAAAATTGACTTATTAAAGAAAGACAACTAAACTCCTAATCGGCACTTTTTAGGAGGTCGGCCTCCTCCTTTCCTGTAAGCTCTCGTCGCGTTGCGAGGAGAAATTACCGGTAACAAAGAATGAGGAGGCAATCGTATAGGCATACGATAACGACGAATGACGCCGTTATCCGGGAATTTCTCCCGCAACCCTTCTGCTTGGGACACGCAAATTTTATCTCATAGCTTTGTTGCTTGGATTGGAGATAGACTTCTATTCTCCAATCCTCGCGCCTCGCTCTAAGAATAAAATTTGTCGTGTCGCGGCAGAGATTTACAGGAAAAGAGGAGGCTAAATGCGTGGTCTAGCGGTAACGTTTACTAAGCCATTGTCGGTCGGTACTCTAGGAGTTACTCCCGGTAAGGTAGTTGGTCCGCATGAGGGAATTTTCCACTCAGCTATCATGCAAAGCTTTGACGCGTCAAAGGGTGTGATAGTTTTGCGATCGGATTATCTGATCTGGCGAGGATTAGGGAAAGATAAGGATATTTTTCTTTTTCTTTCGGCGGCTCCCAAACAACCGCAGATTGAGCTTGGGAAAGACTGGATAGAGAAAATCGTTGATCTGGAAACCAAAGAAGTTATTTACCAAAAACCCCCAGCTTAGCTGGGGGTTTTATTTATGGCGAGTATCGCCCACCGTAAGAATAAGGCGAAGGCGTGTTGGTTCGAGGAACATGCCGGAGGCGGTTTGGTTTGGCTCGTTCGTTACATCGAACGACAAACTGCCGAGGCCGAAGAAAACCGGCCCACAGGAGGCCGGTTATTCTGCTTCCGAGAAGCAATGCGCCTGAGCTATTTCACTGCCGCGATCACTTTTTCAAAAGTTTTCGGTTCGTTTTCGGCTAGATCAGCCAGGATTTTTCTATCCAGCTTAACATTGGCTTTTTTCAACGCCGGGATCAGTTGGCTGTATTTAATTCCCAGCGGGCGAGAAGCGGCACCGATCTTTACAGTCCAAAGAGCGCGGAAATTTCTCTTTTTTTCTTTGCGGCCGGTGAAAGCATGCGTCCAAGCGTGAAGCAGGGCTTCCTTAGCCAAAGCTTCTTTGGATTTTCTGCCCCAGCGGAATCCTTTCGTGTATTTTAAGAGAGCTTTTCTCTTTTTGTGGGCAATTGTGCCTCGTTTAACTCTGGACATGTTGGTTTATAAATATTTTTTAAAAGCTTTGAAGTCTACCGCCTTGATAGCGCCATCGCGTTTCCGGCCAAGCCGCTTGTTGCTCTTTTTGGCGCGAAAATGACCGATGCCCATTCTGCGGCGCATCAGCTTTCCAGTTCCGGTAACTCTTATTCTATCTCTAACGCTATGGTTGGCCATGTTTGATAAAGGATACACCAAACCTCCTAAGTTTGCAATACGCCTATTTCTTCGTTACCTGCATGTTAATACCCCTGCCGCCGTCTTTCGCATCCGCGATTACTTTATGATCCGGGTTGATCATTTTTACGAAACTGGCCAGCTTTTCCCGGGCATAACTCCTATTACCCTTTTCCCGGCCCCGTAACACCATTACGATTTCCACCTGGTTGCCCTCCTCCATAAACTTATTGACCCGGTCGGCCTTCATTTGAAGATCGTGAAGAGCTTCTTTCGGGCTGATTTGAACTTGTTTCAGTTCACTGGTTTTTTGCAGGGCCCTTTGTTTCTTGAGCTTCTTTTCCGTGGTATAGCGGTATTTATCAAAGCTCATTATTTTCGCCACCGGCGGCTTGGCGTTCGGGGCAATCTCAATCAGATCCAATCCTTTGTCGCGGGCGAGTTTGAGCGCGTCAGTCGTGGCCATCTTTCCGAGGTTTTGCCCGTCCTCCCCGATTACCATCAGCTCCGTCGCCTTTATTTGGTTGTTTAACTTTGGGTTTTGAATAGTTAGAAATATAACAGGAGTTTTCTTGTCCGTCAATTTAAACCGCCCCGAGGGGCGGTTTTCTATTCTTCAAAGTTTTTCCAATCCGTGGAGCGGCTTTCGCGCTTTTCGCTGATCTCCCGTTTCTTCTCCAGTCGTTTCTCTTTGGAGCTTTTGGTCGGTTTCGTGGCCTTGCGTTCGGTCTCGGGAGTGAGAGCTTCGGCAACCAATTCCTGTAGGCGCTCCATCGCCAGCGCGCGATTCTGCGCTTGCGAGCGCTCTTTTTTCGCATCCACGATCAACTCGCTGTTTTTATTGATCCGGTTTTTCAAAAACTCTTTGATTTTAGCTTTCTCTTCTTCAGAAAAACTCGGCGAAGCGTCAATATTCCAGCGCAATTCCGCTCGCGTCTCTACTTTGTTGACGTTCTGCCCGCCCGGGCCCCCGGCCCTGGTAAAATTAACTTCTATTTCGTTTTCCGGCACTTGCTTCGGCTGGTCGTTCATAGTTTCTCCTGGAAAAGATTCCATATCGTTATTTTAAATCAAAACCCTAGAAATAAAAACCCGCCAAGGTGGGCGGGTGGGTGTTGTCTTGAGTATCATCTGGTTATGTCATTGTTGACCCTGCAGTCACCGCAGGAGCAGCCACGTGAATGGCCATTATTACTTCTCATGTAATCCATTTCGTCTCGGACACTCTGCTCTCTACGAGCTTCTTCTTCACGATCCTTTTGGAGTTTGTCCTGCCGGTTTCTTTCTCGTTCCTTTACCTTTTCTGCGTTTTGGTTCCGGCGTGCCTCGTCATACTGCGTATTCAAGACTCTAGTGAGTTCCGGGTATCTTCTGACCTTTTTGGTTATTTCCGTGCTGAGCGGCAATTCCCCGAATAGCGTGTCCATCATCCAAACCACGTGTTTTGGGAGAACATTCGGGTGTCCGCTCATTTGCTCCAAGGATTCCAGCTTCTTGTTTTCTACTTCGGCGCGCATTCTTGTTTGGATCTTTTCGATTGAGATAAGCACGTTATCTTTCGCTCGCTCAGTGATTCTTTCCGAAATCCCGTCCCTTTTCTTCTCTCTCTCAGCTTCAATTTTTGTAGCGATTTCTTTTTCCGCGTCTGCCAGAATCTTATCAGCCAACTTTTTTTCTTCTGGGCTCAGGTCGGTCGGTTTACGCTCATCTTTGCTCATCCTTCCTCCTTCGGGGGTGTTGAGTAGCTATTTTGTAAGGTGCTTCCAGTTAGTGCCTGACGTGGGATATCTTATCATGGAATTCATGCTATGTCAATAAGAAACCGCCCCAAACGAGAGGCGGATGTTGATTGTTACTTGCCTGTCGCGACTAGGACTACTCCGGGAATCAGGTAGGCGATTGGAAGGGCGATCCACCAGGCAACGCCGAGCACGAGCAATTGAATTCCCAAAAATCCGGAGAAGCCGATAGCCATCAGAGTAATTCCGATGAACTTGCGGGCATCTTTCTTGTCTGCGGGGGATCCGTGCGCCAGGACTTCTGGCAGGAACGAGCAAGCCAGGAAAACCTGCAAAGGCCAGATCAGAAGGCGTAGCCAGCCGGGCAGCCCGTTCCCAGTTGGTTTGCCGCACTGATAGCAGTAGGTTTTTCCATCGTCATCAATCTTTATGGTGTATTTACCGTTCTCATCAATATGGTCGCATCTCTTCTTTTCAAACATCTGATTGCCCCCAAATTGCTGATGGTATGGTAGCAATGTTTTTCCGGCTGTTCAACTCCCATGAAAATTAAAACGCCCCGAATGGGGCATTTTAATTTTGTGGAGATGGTGAGAGCAGGGGCATTCGCTCCGCTCAGCCTTGAACATCTTCGCCGCGCCCCCAACAGCGAGAACAGTTCTCATAGCAGCATTGCTCGGAGGCCCTGCCTGCCGGCAGGCAGGGATTTAGCTCGCCCGCCATAGGCGGGCAGGGTTTCTTGGTAATCCAAGAATAAATCGCCGAGAGCTAAGAGTCCTTTTTACGCTGGCAAAAAGAGCTCTGGTGATGCGAGAGAACTGTTTGAGCAAACTTGTGGAGATGGTGAGAGTTGAACTCACATCCAAAAGTTTTTCTGAAAAACATCTACAAGCTTAGATCTGAAAAAGTCAGAACTGCAGGATTCCAAGGTTTTCGTAAACCGGACTAGAACCCAACATCCGATCTCTTATCTCCAGTATTACACCGGATTCGGCCTATGGAGTGTCGGCCGGCCGATGGCGAACGCAATTAAGCGTAAGCTAAAGCTAATTTTTGGTCAGCAGTTAAATTTTGAATCAGTTTTACGAGTTAATTCAGCTCGGCTTGCCGCTTTACAGAAAGAACAATTGTCGAAGCCCGTCATCCCCATGGACTAACGAAAGCAATTATAGCACCAAAAAAAGCGATTGTCAAAAATGTTTAACGCGTTAAACATTTGGGTTTTTAATTCTTCGCTCTCCGTATTTCCCGGCCGACTTCGCGCTTTTCTATAGATTCCCGTTTTTCGTATTGCCGTTTTCCGCGGGCGAGGCCGAGTTCAATTTTCACCAGATTTTTTTTGGAATACATTTTCAGCGGGAGGAGCGTGAGCCGGTCGGATTTCATTTTAGTAACCAGATACAGGATTTCCTTTTTGTTTAACAATAAACGGCGCGGCCGGGTCGGGTTGTAATCGGGCGGTGTGTTGGCGGATTGAAATGGGGGGATATCGGCGTTGGTCAGCCAGATTTCCCCGCCCTTAATGGTCGCGAAAGCTCCCAAGAGGTTCGCTTGGCCGGCTTTTACTGATTTCACTTCAAACCCCTTGAGTTCAATTCCGGCTTCAAAAGTCTCGCTGATCTCATAGTTGAAGAAAGCTTTTTTGTTTTCTGCCAGTGAATTCATAGCTTAATTATCATATAATAGAAGCTATGATTGAGAAAATTTCCGAGCTGATCCGAAAAGTGGTGGGCGAGGGTCCAAAGTTTGGCGTCACCCCATCCGAAAAGCCGGAATTCGGACATTATGCGACCAACGTGGCTTTTATGGTCAAAGAAGACCCGGCGGTTTTGGTTGAAAAGTTGTCAGTCGTTGGTCGTGAGTTATTTTCCAAAGTTTCCGCTACCGGAAAATTTATTAATTTCTGGATTTCTCAGGCGGCCTTTCAGGCGGAGCTGAAAAATATTTTGAAACAGAAGGAAAAGTATGGCGCTTCCAAAATCGGCGGAGGCAAGAAGGTGCAACTGGAGTTTATCTCCGCTAATCCGACCGGTCCGCTCACGATGGCTAATGGGCGAGGCGGATTTTTAGGTGACGCGCTAGGGAATCTTTTGAAAAAGACCGGCCACGACGTAGAAAAAGAATATTACGTCAACGATGCGGGTAATCAGGTGCGGTTATTGGGTGAAAGTATTTTGGCCATTGCGGGAAAAGTTGAGCCGGCCGAGAACCATTATAAAGGAGAATATGTAAAAACATTGACGGGCGTTTTGGGGAAAGAGATTCAACAGGGAATGAATGCAGCTGATCTGGGGCGCTTAGCGGCCAATGTCTTGTTGGCCAGCATCAAGCAGTCTGTGAAGAATGCCGGAATCAAATTTGATCACTGGTTTTCGGAGGCCGATAGTTTGCACAAAAAAGGAGAGCTGAAAAAAACCTTAGCGTTGTTGGAGAGTGGCGGGTTAGTCGCGGAACACGATGGGGCGAAGTGGTTGAAATCCAATAATGCAGAGGAGGAGAAAGATCGGGTGCTAGTTAAGTCTGATGGCCAGCCGACTTATTTCTTGGCGGACCTCGCCTATCACTACGATAAGTTTATAAAAAGAGAATTTGATCAATCAGTGGTGATTTGGGGCGCCGATCATCACGGTTACATCGCTCGCTTGAAAGCCGGCGTGAAAGCTTTAGGTGTGGAACCGGAAAGATTGAAAATTTTGATTGTGCAGTTGGTGCGGCTGATAGAGAATGGCAGGGAGGTAAAAATGTCTAAGCGAGCGGGGGAATTTATCACTCTAGATGACCTGCTGATGGAGGTAGGCAAAGACGCGGCGCGATTCTTTTTCCTGATGCATAATCCGGAAACGCACATGGATTTTGATATGACGCTCGCCAAAGAAAAGTCGCAAAAGAATCCGGTTTACTACGCGCAATACGCGGTGGTGCGGTGCGTCAGCATTTTTAAAAAAGCAGGCATTTTGCGCCGGTTACTAGTCGCTAGCAAGAACCCCAATCTTGCTCTACTAAAATCTGATAGTGAGATAAACCTAGTTCAGGAACTGGTCAAATATCCCGATTTGATCGCGCAGACCGCGAAAGATTATCAGGTCAGCCGGTTGGCGCGCTACTCGCTGGAGGTGGCGCGGGCCTTCAATAACTTTTACGAGAAAGAGCGGGTGATTGTTGACGATAAGAAGCTGATGGGCGCGCGTCTGGCGTTGGTGAAGGCGACTCGGGTGGTTCTGGAAAATGTTTTAGGTATTTTAGGAGTTGCGATTCCGAAGGAGATGTAGTATTATGGTTCCCGGAACCTTTTAGGAGAGCGTCATGCCCCCACTCATGATCGCACTGTTCGTCTTTGCCTGGGCCTTTTGCGGTCTGTTGGCGTATCTGATGGAGTTTGCGTTTTGGAAGCAGCTGTGGAAGCTGGAATACGAAAGGCACATTTTTAAGAAGGATCATTTCCTGCGCATTCGCAACATAAGTATCAGACTTTTTCCGACTTTCAGGGTCGCTACCATTTATCGGAGCGGTGATGCGGAGATTCACAGAAGGGTTGTCACTAAGGCGCTCACCGCGGCAATTCTGGGTCCGATCGGGTACGCGGACGCGTACTACGCGTGTTGGCAGATGAAGAGTAAATCCCCGGCCATATGGGGGAAGGGATTGGCGGGATTGTTTGATGGATTCACCGAGGCGCTCCGTAGTAAATACCGGAATCCTAAGTAAAAAAATACCGAGCACATAAAATATGTGCTCGGTTTTATATTATTTAAACCTGATAAGAATACCGGCGCCGACAGAGAGGCGATCCTCACTGCCAACGCGGTAATATTGGGAGTCCACGAATAGAAGCACTGGGCCCCAAATGTTGAAGTTCAGCTGGCCGGATACCCCATAACGGTTTACGTGGTGGGCAAACTGTACGTACGGCCTCAGCTCCAGTTCTAGCCGCCAGTATTTAGCGGATAGCGGCAGAGCAACTTCAGCAAAGGCCTTATCTTCGTCCGCGGCGCGATCGTAAACTTTCTTAATGCGAATCGGATCCTGATTGCCGAGGAAATACTTGGGCTCCAACCGGAGCGAGTAGGTCAGACCGTTTCAGCAGTCATCTTTTCCGATGCCTAGAGCGCCGGTGAGGTTAAAACTGGCCATAACCCAATCTTGAGATCGGCCGCCGTCCGGCGCTTCTTCATCGGCGTTGTGCCAGCTGTGATGGCCATACCCGAGTTCCAGATGGTCTTCCCAGATTTCCCATTTGATTTCACCGATCAGTCCGATCTTAGCGATCTTATTTTCCTTGGAAACCCAGAAGTAAGGTCGGGCATCAAGTTTCAGCCGATCAAAGAAAACGGCGTGCAGATCAATGCCAATTTCCGTGTGCGGACGACTGTGAGAGTTGGTGTAGTCCTTTTTCATCAGGTCGTGTTCATCCGAGATGAGAAAGTACTTTACTCGCGCGTCGGCCCAGATCTGAAACTCATCTTCATCCGGCAAGAAGTCCTTTACTCCGATAAAGAATTTTTCCGCGACCGGCGGTTCGGCGTGAGTCGGCAAACTGAAAGAAGGAACGAAAAGGAAGATAAAAGCGACGAGCTTTTTCATGGATTCCTCTGTATTAAGAAACTGCCGATAGTCTATTGATTTTTTTGGCAAAAGTCAATAAGATCGTTGTAGTTCATAGAGGAGTCAATTATCTTGATCATTCTCATTATTTTTCTGCTCTCAGTGATTGGGATCGCGGCGGGGTGCGTTATGGCCGCGGTCGGCGAAAAAGAAAAGCATGTTTACTGTCAGAAATGCGGCGAGGATCGGCCCTATTCCAAATTTTGCCCCAAATGCGGATTGGCAACTTCCCAACAGCCCCGTTGCGGCTGCGGCACTTATTACAATCCGCTCCGGGACGGCGGCGATTATTGTATTAAGTGCGGTAAACAGCTGGAGATCACTCCCAGTCCGAGAGCGTCGGATAAGTAACTTATTGAGCGGCCTTTAAAAATGGGCCGCTTTTCTATAATATGTAATTATCCCACACATAAATTATGTATGGGACACGCTTATGTTTAAGAATCTAAAGCAGTTTAATCTCCCGGAAATTGAGGAAAAAGTACTCAAATTTTGGAAAGAAGCCGATATTTTTAGAAAGAGTTTGAAGATCAGGGAAGGAAATAAACCATTCCGCTTCTTTGAGGGTCCGCCTACGGCCAATGGGCGCCCGGGTATGCATCACGTCCTGGGTCGGGCTTTCAAAGACATCGTCTGCCGGTATAAGACAATGCGCGGGTTTTTCGTAGGTCGCCGGGCCGGTTGGGACACTCATGGCTTGCCGGTAGAGTTGGAGGTTGAGAAGAAGCTTGGGATAAAAAACAAAAGCGAGATAGAGAAGTTCGGCATTGCAGAATTTAATTCGCAGGCGAAGATGTCAGTTTGGACCTACAAGTCTGAATGGGAAAAATTAACCGAGCGGATCGGTTTTTGGTTGGACTTTGACCACCCTTACATCACATACGACAACAAATATATTGAAAGTCTCTGGTGGGTTTTTTCCGAGATCGCTAAAAAAGGATATTTAAAAAAACTTTATAAAATCGTTCCCTGGTGTCCGCGTTGCCAGACCCCGCTTTCCAGTCATGAACTTGATCAACCGGGCGCCTACAAATTAACGAAAGATCCGTCCGTGTATGTTAAGTTCGCTTTGCGGCCAACAAAAGACAAGCGGGTGAAAGCCAAAGAGTTTTTACTGGTCTGGACGACTACACCCTGGACTCTTCCTGCTAACGTGGCAGTCGCGGTAAATTCTAAACTCACTTACACGAAATATAAAATTGGTGACGAATTTGTTTGGTCTTACAACGCTCCGCCAAAGTCAGGTGAGAAAGAAGCGGAGGTGGTTGAGAAAATTTCCGGGAAAAAACTTGTGGGGTTGGAATATGAACCTTTGTACAAACTGACTGACGACAAACAACTAACGACTAACAGCTATCGGGTTATCGCGGCTGATTATGTTTCCGCCGAAGATGGCACCGGAATGGTTCACATTGCCCCGGCATTCGGAGAGGAGGATTTGAAAGCGGCCGGAAAAGACGCGGTCCCTGTAACGATTGATGATCGCGGAATTATGAATAAAGGTTTGCCGGGCGCGGGGAAATTTATCAAGCAAGCCGATGATGACATACTCGCGGATTTGGGGAAGCGTGGACTTTTGCATTCCACATTGCCGATAGAACACGATTATCCCTTTTGCTGGCGTTGCTCCACGCCGCTAATTTATTTCGCCCGCCATTCCTGGTTTTTTGAAACCAGTAAATTAAAGAAAGAATTATTGGAAGCCAACAAAAAAATAAATTGGATCCCGGAGCATATTAAAGAAGGGCGTTTTGGCGAATGGCTAAAAGATGTAAGAGATTGGTCTATCTCCCGCAACCGTTATTGGGGCACGCCAATTCCGATTTGGGAGTGCGCGAAAGACGAAGATCACCGGTTAGTAGTCGGTTCGTTGGAGGATTTGGACAAGCATGCCTACAATAAAAATGAGTTCTTCATGGCCCGGCATTGCGAATCAGAGCATAACGTTAGTAACGTGATCGCTTATGACGAAAACGGCTCAAAAGTTTCCAAACTAACTAAAAAGGGGATCGCGCAAGCGGAGACGCTCGGTAAGACATTGGCGAAAGAAGGAATTGATTTGATCTTCACTTCCCCATATTTCCGCACTCGTGAAACCTCTAAAATTATCGCCAAAGCGACCGGCGCGAAGGTCGTCGTTGATAAGCGTTTGGCCGAATTAAATTGCGGAGTTTTTAATGGGCGCGACGATCGGGAGCGAAAGGCGTACTACGCCAGCACTTTGGATGAATTCACAAAATCCCCGCCCGGAGGAGAGAGTTTAAATGACGCGAGGAAGCGCATGATGGAGGCGGTCCTAGAAATAAATTCCCAACATCAAGGAAAGAAGATTTTGATTGTCAGTCACGGCCATCC
>CAZJFE010000019.1:0-12242 GCA_964545345.1 uncultured Candidatus Saccharibacteria bacterium
GCCAAAAAGGCAGCCAGTGAGGTTGCCGATGAGTTTTTGAAATTTTTTATTGATAGGGCAAAGCCCAAGTGATCTTGGGCTTTTTTATTTCCAGGCGATTTACTCTATAATTAAGGAATGTTCGGCACTAGATTTGATGTCATCTGTATTGGTTCCGCCACGCGGGATAATTATTTACGCGCTAAGTATAAGTTGGTTGATTGGCCGGAGGCGCCCTCAAAGAAAGCCATCGTCTTGCCGTTCGGCGAGAAGTTTACGATGGATGAGGTCTATTCCACTATCGGCGGTAACGCGGCGAATGCCGCGATGACTTTCGCCCGCTATGGTTTCAAAACCGCCTGCCTGGCGAAGATCGGCGATGATCCGGCGGGTCGGGAATTCACCAATCAGATGGAAAATTCAGGCGTCAGCACGAGATTGGTTATTAAAACTAAAGAAAAACCCACCGCCTACTCGGTTCTTCTTTTGGGAGATGGGGAGAGGACGATTTTGGGTTATCATGGGGCCTCCGATACTTTTTCCATGGCGGACGTAGATTTGAGTAAGCTAAAGGCGAAGTGGTGGTATTTATCCTTGGCGGGAGAGTCGGACGCTATGTTTTTACCCTTGCTAGATTTTGCCAAGAAAAATAAAATTAAAGTCGCGTTTAATCCGAGTGGTCATCATATTCAGCACAAAAAAGAAGAAATTCTCTCAGGCCTCAAAGATATCGCTTTTCTTGTGCTTAACACCGGAGAGGCGGCGGAGCTAGTTGGGATTCCTTTCGAAAAGGAAAAAGAAGTTTTTAAAAAGCTAGATGAATTGGTGCCGGGGGTGGTAGCTATCACTGACGGACCGAATGGCGTGAAGGTCTCTGATGGAGAAAACATTTATTCCGCCGGAATTTACAAGGAGAAGGCGGCAGTAGATCGGACCGGTTGCGGCGATGCTTTTGGTAGCGGTTTCGCGGCGGTCTTAGCGGATTCCGGCGAGGATTATAAAAATCCGGAGGTGATCAAGAAGGCGATTGCTTTTGCCAGCGCTACCGCTACTGCTAATTTGGAAATTTTGGGCGCGACTGAAGGTTTGTTGACGAAGTCAGATTTTGAGAGCGACTCAAGGTGGAAGGGTTTTGATATAAAAATAGAAAAAATATAATGGAAAACCACGTAGAAAAATTATCCCGGATTCTCCGGGTAGATAAAAAGATTTTGACTGATCTGGAGAATAAATTAAGTGTTACTACCGGCAGAAAAAATGTTTTTGAAAAGATCAGCGTGGAAATTGATGAATTAGTGACCGAGCGACGGCTAGCCCTGGGTTTGCCGCCAAGCTGTTCAGCTCACGAGGTTTACGATGCTTTGATCAGCAAAGTAGAATCTGACGATTTTGCTATTTTAAGGGCCCTAAAGACTTCCGGTATGAGTCATTCGGAGGCGGCAAACGCGGCGGTCAATTTAGTTAAGGGTTTGCACCAGCCGACTATCGGTTTCTTTCTAAAATATGAAAAGGCCAAAGAATTATTGCGCGCGGAGCCACCCAGGAAGATTATAGCGGCCATGGGTTATAGCGACGTGGACACGCTTATTGAAAGCGAGGACTTGCTGGAAGTTTTCAGCGCTTTGCGTTTTCTGGAGGACTCCGAATGGTTGAATAAAACCTTTTTTAAGCAGTATCAAAAGCTGACCCCTGATGATTTTGAGGAGCGACCGATTCAGTTGAGGGCCTTGAACGAAAAATGGGGCAAGGCGGCGGAAAAATTTGTGGCTAAGAAATATCACAATATTAGTCACTTAAAAGAACTAGGTGTGATTTTTGTAATTCCTTTGTTTCTGGGAATATCCGGAGAGACTCTCCGCATGATCACCTTACTACTCCATTATTTAAATGAGGTAAGGTATTACGCGGAAATTTTTAAAGATTTAAGCGTTGATGAGAAAACTTTTTCTTCAAAACTTATCTCTTTGCTGCGGGGAGACGTGGTTGAGTCCCGTTTATCCGATCCGGGAGATAAATCCAAGGCAAGGTTTTTAGTCATTCAGCGTTATTTGGCCAAAGATGACGAAAATGATTGGCGGTTGTTTGAACCGCACATTAATCCGGAAGCATTACATTGGGAAAAAGCCGAGCAAGAAGTCCAGTTAATTAATAGCCGGCTACCGGGATTCTCCAACGACTTGTCGTTTTGGAAGGGATTGGGAACTGTAGGAGATTTTTTCAAGACTGATGTCGGGACGGACGTTTTGGTGAGTTTTAACATTGTGGATACGGTGATGGAATTAGTTAAAGAGAAAGAGCTGATTAAATATCTGTATCATCATCAAGAGGCGCTCTGGAACCGGATTTTTGAGGAATATTTCAGTTCGGAACAGCTACGGGAGATCAGCAAAAAATATTTATTGCAGGGCTGGTTTGAAATATGAGAACTCTACGTGAAGTTTTAAAAGACGCGGATCGTCGGGATGTGGCAATCGGGCATTTTAATATTTCCGAGTTGGGAGCGCTAAAGGCGGTGGCCGAGGTGGCGAAGGAATTAAAGTTGCCGGTGATTATTGGCACTTCCGAGGGAGAGCGGGAATTTTTGGATTTGCATGACGCCGTCGCCCTAATCAGAGATTTGCGGGAAAATCATCGGCAGGAAATCTATCTAAACGCTGATCATACAAAGTCTTTTGAGAAAATTAAAGAAGCGGTGGATGCCGGATATGACGCGGTTTTGTTTGACGGGGCCGCTCTCCCGATGGATGAGAATATCCGGGTTACTCAAGCCGTGGTCCAATACGTTAAAAGTGTTAACCGGGAAATTTTGGTTGAGGGTGAAATAGGAAATATCGGTAGCGGTTCCACTATCAGGAAAGCATTACCTCAAGGCGCGGTGATCAAGCCGGGCGATCTCACTACTGTGGAAGAAGCTAAGAAGTTTGTTCAGGCGACGGGCGTTGATTTGTTGGCGCCGGCGGTTGGAAACATTCATGGAATGTTCGCTAACGCTCCGGAGCCGGCTCTGGATATTGAGCGTATTTGGGCAATCAAAGAGGCAGTGAAAATTCCTTTGGTATTGCACGGCGGTTCGGGAAATACCGATGCTGATTTCGCCAATGCGATTCACGCTGGAGTTAGAATTGTTCACATCAGCACCGAGTTGCGATTGGCCTGGAGAAAGGGAATGGAAGAATCATTGAAGCAAAAACCTGACGAGGTGGCGCCATATAAGTTGATGGAGGGCTCTATTGAGGAAATGAAAGAAGTTCTGCGGCGGCGCTTGAAGCTTTTTAGTAAAATTTCCTAGAGTCTTTACCGACCAGACTATTTTCGTTATTGTTGAGCTAGTTTCTTGATTAGGGACAAGTCCCATGACCCGTTCAATCAATGAACGATTAGCAAGTAGAGAATTTTTGGTTAGCGTTCAGATTGATCCCCCGAAGCCGGATCAGCTTGATGATTTTCGAAGGACGATTAATGTCTTGTCGGACATTGGCGTTGATTTGGTGGACATCAATTCTAGTCGTCGGCTTTGCCACGATTCTTTGTTGTTGGCGGCCTATTTGAAAGCGCGTGGCCTGGAAGTGATTCCGCATATTACGACTCGCGATAGCACGATTAACGGATTATTGAGCCAGATAGCCACGGCTAATCAATTGCATCGGGTTAAAAACTTTCTGGTAATCACCGGCGATTCTTATTCGCCGGGAGCGAATTTAAATAATTCGCCCGGAGTTTTTGAGTCTGATTCTGTTGGTCTGATTGGCGCGGCAATGGAAAAATTGAAGCTCACTGCCGGCCTAGACATAACTTTGTTGGCGGCGGTTAATCAGAACAATCCGGACATGGAATTAGAAAAGCTACGTCTGAAGCAGAAGATTGTCGCCGGAGCGAGCATGTTTATGAGCCAGCCGGTTTTTGACGAGACGCAGTTGAATGAGCTCCTAGATTTCTATAATTACCATACTTCTTTGCCTTTACTGGTCGGAATCTGGCCGCTGGTGGACAGCAAGACCTTACGCGCGATTGAGGATGGCAAAGTTTCCGGCGTGGTGATCCCGGATTCGGTTTTGGCAGAAAGTAAGGAATTGCGCAAAGATTCCGAGGGCCTACGCAATTGGGGATTGGTTAAAGCCCTCCAGCTAGTTCAAAAAGCCAAAGACAAAATGGCCGACGGAGTTTATATCGTCGCTCCTTCCCGTCAGCCATTGCAGATTCTGGATTTTCTGAAAGAGGTATTGAGATTGCGGTAGCAGTTCAGTCGCATTGATTCTCGGAAACAGAATAAACAGCCTCCTGCGGGCTGTTTTTCTTCGCCCTCGGCGGTTGTTCGTTCGATGATAACGAACGAGCCAAGCCCAACCGCCTCCGGGATGTTCCTAGAACCAATACGCCCTCGCTTCTGTTGTTAAAATTCGGCTTGACAGAACAGGTTCAAACATGCTATAATCCCTCTGTTCTTAAACAACTTCACAAACTCCATTTAAGGAACCCGGCATGAGTCATTCTCACGGCGAGGTGATTCAGGAGGGAAAGGTGGTGGGCTTTTTTGAATACGACGGCACGGCAGATGTCGCGCTGTCTCCCATCTGGGACACCAGAGATGAAGTGGACGCGAACTGGAGGATCGGATTGTGGACACAGTGCACTTGTCACCAGCCCAGCACGGATGTTCTGCTTTTCACTGAGTATGGCGGTGGGTTCTACTGGCCCGCAAAGGCCTGCTTGAATTGTAAGGCGATCACGAACGAGTATAGTCCCTTCGAGTCAGATCGGCGTAAAGATGGGCACCCGCTCAAAACCAAATCGCCGGCGTGACGCGTAAGCCGCTTAGACTTTTGTCTAGGCGGCTTTTTCATTCCAAAGCGGAGCGGCGCTTTTCTAAGGAACCATAAGGATAGGCTATTCCAAAAATAGACTGGAGTGAGGCTATTTTTTCTAGCCTATCCGGGTTTCGGGAAAAATGGCGCGGAGTCCTTGTCAAAATAATCGAAATAGACTATTATTTAACCCAATGGAATTAGCGGTTCAAAAAAGGGAAAAATTTGGAAAAGCGACTAACGCCTTGCGTCGGTCTGGTTTGATTCCGGCGGAACTTTATGGACGCGGCGTGGCGAACGTTCATTTGGCGATTCCGGCTAAAGAATTGAGGAAAGTTTTGAAGCAATCCGGTGAAAACACCATGGTTAATGTGGTGATTGACGGAAAGACGCATCCGGTAATGATCCACGAGTTGGCGCACGACCCGGTTACTGACGAAGTGACTAATGTTGATTTATATCAGGTTCGTCTTGATGAGAAAATCAAAGTTCGCGTTCCGGTGGAATTTATTGGTGAATCTCAAGCTATTAAAGAAAAGAATGGGCTATTGGTTAAGGCCATGCAAGAACTGGAAATTGAGGCGTTGCCGACCAATATTCCCCGATCTGTTTCTGCTGACATCTCCAAAATTGTTGATATCGGACAGAGTGTTTATGTGAAAGATCTAGTGATGGCTGACGGCGTTAAGGCGATAGTGGATGGTGAATCAGTGGTTGCTACTGTTACCGCCAAGATGACTGAAGAGCAGGAAGCGGCATTATCCGCGGAGGTTAAGCCGGAGGATGTTAAGGTTGAGACTGAAGAGAAGAAGGAGGTTCGTGACGCGGCTAAGGCCGCCGCCGAAACTCCCGCCGCTGGAGCGCCTGCCGCAGAGAAGAAATAGGAATGAGACTGAAAGCCCCGCAAGGGGCTTTCGTCGTATATAATGGAAATATGCGTCCCCCCACGTTCAAAGTAGTTTTGCTTATGTCGTTAGTTGTTAGTTGTTTGCCGTTAGTGCCGTCAGCGGCGCTGGCTCAATCTCCCTCTGAAAGGGAGGCTTTGGAGCGCCAGCTAGCAGAGTTGGAAGGTCAAATTGCCCAACATGAGGCGACTGTGAATGAATACAAGAAACAGGGGGCGACCTTGAAGGGAGAGGTTAATTCTTTGAATTCTAAGATCAGCAAGTTGAATTTGCAGATCAAAGCGATCACTTTGAATCTGTCTAAACTGGATAAAGAAATTTCCCTTAATAAAACTGAAATTGTCTCAGCGGAAGATCGGCTTGCCACCAACAAAAGCGCGTTGGCGAAATTAATCCGGCGGCTCAATGAAGATGAAAACTCCGGTTTGGTGGAGGTAATGTTGAAGAATCCCAAACTCTCCGACTTTTTCGGAAATTTGAATAATATTCTGGCGGTTAAAGATTCCTTGTCGGTGACGGTGGCGAAGGTAACCGAATTACGGGGAGAGCTCCTGGATCAAAAAGAGGCGTTGGCTAATAAACGAAAAGAGGCCGCTGCCTTGAAGGCCTATCAGGACTCACAAAAGTTATCCGTCAGTAAGACTAAACAGGAGAAGGACGCTTTGCTGAAACAGACGAAGGGGCAAGAGTCCAAATTTCAGGCGCTACTACTGGAGACCAGGAAATCAGCGGCGCAAATCCGGAGCCGAATCTTTGAGTTTTTGGGCGGCGGAGAAATGAGTTTTGATGAGGCCTATCAGTTTGCGAAGTTTGCCGAGCAGGCGACCGGGATTAGGGCGGCTTTCATCTTGGCGATTTTGGATAAAGAATCAGCGCTCGGGCAGAATGTCGGTAAGTGTGGTTATAAAACTGCTATGCATCCGACCCGGGACGTGCCGCTATTTTTGGCTCTGACCGCTTCGTTGAGCATCAACCCAGATACGATAACGGTTTCTTGCGCCAACCGGGATGGCGCTTACGGTGGAGCGATGGGGCCATCGCAGTTTATTCCATCCACTTGGAATCTTTACAAAGACCGGGTCGCCGAAATTACCGGGCACAACCCTGCTTCTCCTTGGAATAACGGCGATGCTTTTGTTGGAACGGCTCTATATTTAAAAGACGCGATCAGGGGTTGTGAGAGTATTTATTCCAAGCAGATTGATCGGGAGCGTTGCGCGGCGGCAAAATATTACGCCGGTGGCCGATGGAGGAGTCATCTCTGGGGTTACGGCGATCGGGTAGCAACGAAAGCTCAGCAGTTCCAGCAGGATATTGATTTAATCAATAGCTAGTGCCATCATGTTGTTGGCTATTAGTTTAAGGAGGAGAGATGAAAGCTTTCATCTTCAATTGGTTCGATCACTATGACAAAGTGGATTATGAAGCTAACAGGCAGTGCGTAACAGTGGTCGTCGCCAGGACTGAGAAGGCTGCCAAAGCCAAGATCAAGGAATGGCTAATTCAACAGGGAGGGGAAGAGATGAGGGCTGGTCTTACTGGTAAGCAGGAGTTCTGTTCTCCTAAGCTGGTTTTGGATCTCAAGGACGGAGGCGTGCTTTCTCACTTTTCTGTTGCCGGTCGCGGCTATTGGAGTCTCATTTGCAACGAGGATGGAATGATCAAGAACGAGAGCGTGAAGGAGCCGGTTGGCCTTCACAGTTAGTATTGATGATCCATGGGCGCTATTGCGCCCATTTTTATTTTGCGCTATTTTGTAGGCAGTTACCGACAACAATAAAAAGAGGAGGATTAGGTGAAGACTTATCGGTTCCGGATTCAGATTGAAGGATTCTCTTGGCAGGATGTTGAAGTTCAGGCGCCGAGCGTTTTGGCGGCGCGAATGATGCTGACAGAACAGCTCAAGCGAGAATTGCCTGAGGACAAGAATAGTTGGGCGGATTATTTGGCGATGCGGGCGACTTTTACTGAATCAAGTGAGAGCCCCCTAGTTTAAGGGGGCTTTTTATTTGCTAATTCCAGTTACTTATTTTATTATCTGGGCAGAACTTTTGGGCTCTCATGATGGCTGATGTTAAAGCAGTCGGTGTGCAGGTAGGACAGGGAGCGCCGAGAGCGCTATTAAGAAGAGAGGTGGCCGGGGAGCAGGATATTTGGTGCGCCGGTTGTTCGGGACATTTCCGAGTCCGCAACGGCGATCTGAAATTCCTCGGCTATACGAGATTTATGGATGATGGGGACTACGGAGAATATGTGGCGACCTGCCAATGGTGCAAACAAAACATTCGCTTTGAATCTCAAACAGAATTGCCGGGCGCTAACCTATCTAAGATGATTTGGTGCCTGGGTTGCCAACATTATTTTCAGATTCGGGAAAGCGATCAGGAGCTGAAGAATGTGATTCGCGATTCAAAATCATTGAGGCCTTGGTGGCTCGCGCTTCTTACTAGAGTTATCTTGAAGCCATCGGCGATTTTGAAGACGAAGTGCACATATTGCGGCATGCTAGCCGAATTTGATCTCCTAAACAATCCGCACAGTGAAGATTTTAAGAGGTTGGTGGCCGACGATTAGGTAACTCTGCCCGCGCTAGGCGCGGGTTTTTATTTGACTCCGGCGGCATTTTTTAGTAAAATAGTTCAGGTTTTTTGAGATTTCAACAAAGGAGGAAGGTTATGCCACAAACAGAGATTGTCCCGATCAGCCAGGAAGTGCTCGATTCGCCGGCGATGAAAAAACGAGTGGAATTGCGGACAATGTCCGCGGAATCGTTTATTGAAGGACATGCTTCCGGAACACTTCGGAAAAACAAGCGGCTTCAATTCGCCTGGAAGAGCCAGTATTGGGAAGAGCGGATTGCCTATGAATTCGGCTGGGGTTTCCGATCGGCTCCCTATTCGCAGGTTACTTACAACGATCCGATTACCTGCGGCGACGACAAGTCAGTTACGGAAGCTGGCTGGCATATTGAACGTTATCTGAATATGTCGGTTTTCCCGGAAGATTATTTTGAGGCGAAGTATATTATGGTGGAAGATCGCGATGGTCACCGGCATGAGGGTATCGGGATTATTGTTCGGCAGACTTCGGCGGCCTGGATTCCGAGGGGCCATCTGATTTTTGCGATTGTCGCCAAATTCCGGCCGGACACGGGTCACTATGAACACGCCGAGAACCCTTTTTAGGAGCGCTTGATGAAAATTTTCGTAATCGGGATGAGTAATTCGGGCAAGACAACTCTGGCGAAAAAGATTGCCGAGTTGTATGGACTGGAGTGCTTATCTGCTTCTGAGTGGGTTCGGACCGCGAGTCCGGAATTTGCCGATGGACCTAAGAGCGACGACCAGGTGGCGGCAATGACAGAATTCACGATCGCCACCCTGAAAAAGAATCCGAAAATCACCGTTGATTTCCTGAATGATAAATATGACCTCACGAAATCCTACGTGATTGAAGGAGTCCGGAACCCGGGTGACTTTATTCGTTTGTTTAACCCGGTTACCGACTACGTGGTGTTCATCACCAATAACAACAACGCTCTGAAGGCAACTTTGTTTGAGGAGGGAATCGGGGTAATCAGAAAGTACCTTGATTATCTCTCGTCGAATGGTCTCTTGGGCGAGTTGGGTGATTACCGGGTTTGCGATTACAACTGGGATTATTTCAGCGAAGAAGATCGGATGAAAAATGAGGATCCTTGTTCGCACGGCAGTTTAGAAGGAAAGGTGCTTGGTTTCAGAAACACCCATCCGAGGATTGCCGCAGCGCTGGCGAAGCGTCCTACAGGACCTTCAATGGTGCATGCCGAGATCCCTCCGATTAAGTGTTTAGTGAAGCGAGAATTTTTCTACAACATGGCCGAGGAGAAAAAGGGAGCGTTGATTCCTTGCAGCATATTCGCTATTTCCAGCTATCCCGGACATGCAGTGACCTTCAAGATTTTAACTGCTGACGGGCACCTTTTCTCCTACATTCCAATTGACGCGTTAGTGATTAAGCCGAACGATAACCTGCCGCAATTGCCGATGGCGGACCTCGCTTATCACAACTGCCCGTCAAAAGAGATTTGCGTCAATCGCTTTGAGGCCTTGAACAGAGAGCTACGAGTATTCTTCAAGAATCGTAATCTTTGGATGAAGGGCAAATACTTGCTGACGGTGGATTGGTATATGGAGAACGAGCTGTTCCATCTGATTGAACTGGAGAACGGCCAACTCTCACTTTCTCCGAGTCATAAAGTTAGATTTGCAGACAATGATGACCCACTGCCAGATTACCGGGCATTGCACCCGGAATGGAAAGTCTGAAATCAGACCCCGCTTGTCGGGGTCTTTTCTTTGAGTTATTCTGCCAGCAGAACTTTAGAGGAAACTTAAGTGACTAACTTGAGTAAATTAATGTCTGCTGACGATAACGACGACATCAGCGCTTGGAGTCATCAGGTTAGCGGTAAGGAGTCGGAATTTGCCGGCTGGATTAGAGAGCTATCGGTTATTTTCCTGGATGAAAAGGAGAGTTTGGATCGCCGTAAGAACGCGCTTTATGCGATTCAGACGATGTGGCCTCAGATTTTTTCTCAGGATGAAACTTTTGTGGTTACAAAAGAATTGATGGAGGAGCTAATGAAACTGATCTGGACCGATATTTTCCAGAAGGTCGGCGAGTTAGCGGATCGAGCCATTCCGGTCCTTATGAATGTCACGAGGAATTTCTTGAAGCAGAAAAGATTGCAGTAAGCCCCGCACGTTGCGGGGTTTGTCTTTACTTCTGTCCTTTTGTGTGGTATTTTGACTGCGGAACCTTTAGGAGAAATTGTCGTGGCGAAGATCATTAAGACGGGAAAAAAGAATCCCGGGGAATTCTGGGTTAACAAGAAGTTGACTTGTCAGAAATGCGGATGCAAATTTCAACTTGAGGAGACTGACAAGGTTAAGCACGTACCCGATTTTCGTGACGGAGATTATTATGAGGTGAATTGTCCACAGTGCAAAAATTCCGTTATTTTTTACCCAGGAGGCGGCGGTCCGTCTTAGCCGGCAGATCCGATGGATCGTTAAGGATATTAAAACAGCGACTTACGTCGCTGTTTTTTTATTGCTTCGGTTGCTGAGATTTTCTGATTTTATCCAAGATTGCGCCGAAGTCTCCCCCTAAAACATTTTCTATATTATGTACCTTCACTCCGAAGCGGTGGTCGGTGATGCGGTCGTCGGGGAAGTTATAGGTGCGGATTTTTTCGGAGCGGTCGGCGGTGCCGACTTGAGCGCGGCGGGCGGAAGTAACATCTCCAAATTCTTTCTCTCTTTGCATGGCGTAAAGTTTGGCGCGGAGCATTTCCATTGCTTTTTCACGATTGGAACGCTGATCACGTTCTTCACGGCAGGAGACTACAATGCCGCTCGGTTTATGGAGGATACGGACGGCGCTCTCAATCTTATTTACGTTTTGTCCGCCCGGGCCGCCAGCGCGGGAGAAAGTCACTTCTAGATCATCCGGCCGGATATTTACTTCTTTCGGTTCAACAACGGGGAGAATGGCGACAGTAGCGGTGGAAGTATGGACGCGCCCCGCTTTTTCCGTAGCCGGAACGCGTTGAACACGATGAGTGCCGGACTCGTTTTTGAAAGCTTCATAGCAACCTTCGCCATCCACTCGGCCGATGAAAGTCTTGTATCCGCCGATAGTTCCAGGAGAAGTGTCGGAAATAGAAAACCCCCAGCCCTGCTTCAAGCAGTACTTTTGATACATTCGCACTAAATCTCCGGCGAAGATGGAGGCCTCGTCGCCACCGGCTCCGGCCCGGACTTCTAAGATGATTTTGTTTGCTGTCATATATTTGACAATACTATATCGTAATTCTAATATCTGTCTAGGTTCTTGAGGAGATATTTATGCAGTTAGAGAGACATACTTCTACTAGCTTGAAAGAGGCTACAAATTTCGGTCTTCTCAGAGAAGTTCTCGAGTTATCGGATCAGCACCGTGATGCGAGATACAACAGCGCCGTGGACATACTGGAAAGGCTCTATGAGCTGCGATTGCGGAAGTTCAGCGGTGCTTCGCATGACACTACTCCGCGCGAAGCCGTTCAGTTTTTGGAAGATATAAGTGTTTCACAGCGGGGAGTTGATGCGACACTGGCAGATGTCCTTTTAGAAACTGCGTCTGCTATTCGCGACAATCATCCTGAAGCAAAGATTCCCGCTCCGCCAGCTTAGAAACCAAAACCGCCGATTGCTCGGCGGTTTTTCCTATTTCACTTCCTTCTTTTTCGCTCGGGGCTTTTTGACAATTTTCGGAGCAGTTTCGGCTTTCGCTCGGCGGGCGCGGAAGCGTTCAACCTTACCGGCGGTGTCAATCATCTTACTCTTACCGGTGAAGAAAGGGTGGCAGTTGAAGCAAATTTCAACGTTAAGCTCCGGCTGGGTGGAGCCGACGGTAAATTCTTTTCCGCAAACGCATTTCACTTTTGCTTTATCGAAATATTTCGGATGAATTTCTGTCTTCATATCGTTGAGAGATATTATAGCTTAATAAATTATTTAAATCAATAGGT